>DLBD01000133.1 GCA_002494125.1 Ruminococcaceae bacterium UBA7030
ATCCAGAATTAGCAAAAGAATGGAGTCCTATTAATTCTGTTCTGCCAACTCAAGTAACAACAAAATCAAACAAAAAGGTTTACTGGATTTGCCCACTAGGACACGATGACTATATTGCTTCTCCAAAACAACGCAACAATGGGCAGGGGTGTCCTGTTTGTGCATTAAGAAGCCACACCTCTTTTCCCGAACAAGCAATATTTTATTACATAAGAAAGGCGTTC
Organism: Ruminococcaceae bacterium UBA7030; assembly: GCA_002494125.1. Classification (GTDB taxonomy): domain Bacteria; phylum Bacillota; class Clostridia; order Oscillospirales; family Acutalibacteraceae; genus Eubacterium_R. Next base: position 225 of record DLBD01000133.1, read on the forward strand.
CCCGATGCCATAAACCGATTTAAGCATAATAATATAGAAATTGATGTATATATACCTTCTAAAAAAACTGGTATTGAGTATAATGGGTTTTATTATCATAAGAACAAAAAACATTCTGATTTAGAGAAGAAAAACAGATTAAATGAGTTCGGTATCAATTTACTTGTTGTGAAAGAATACCACAACGTAGAAGAAATGACTGATGCAGATTACTATATTAATGAAAGGATGATTGGCAACACTCTTTCCAAACTAGTAAAAACAATACTGAAAGACTTATCGGCAGACTATTGTTTTGAAGTTGATTGTAAAAAAGACATGATTGCTATAAGAGAGCAATATATTAATTCAATTCAAGAAAACAGTATATATAATAAATATCCCAAAATTGCAAAAGAATGGGACTATGACAAAAACGGAAGCATTAAACCTGAATATGTCACATATGGTTCAAGTCAGAAGTATTATTGGCGATGTTCCACGTGCGGCTATTCATATTTAGCAACCCCAAAAAATAGGACAATTAGAAATACTGGCTGCCCTGTATGCGCAGAAACAGGAAGCAGTTTGATAATAACTAACAATAATAATTTTGCTGCCCGACACCCGGAATTATTACATTTTTGGGATTATGAAAAAAACGATGTAAAACCTGAAGAAGTGTTTGCAGGTGGAACACGAAAAATTTATTGGAAATGTAATAATGGACATAGTTATGTCACAACTCTTCAACATAAAATTAATGGTCGAGGTTGTCCCATATGTGCTGGTAAAACTGTTTTGGAAGGCTTTAATGATTTAGAAACTATAAATCCTTCATTAGCACGAGAATGGCATCCTAGTAAAAATGGTGAAATGACTCCCTCTTCAGTGACATCAAAATCCAATAAAAAGGTATGGTGGCTTTGCAAAAATGGACATGAGTGGCAGGCAACAATAAATGATAGAGCCCGTGGCAGAGGTTGCCCAGTTTGTGCAAGGAATAAACGCACTAAGGATAAATAGAGGAGGAAACAATGAAAAACAACCTATTAACGGTATTATTAACCGTATTTGGCACCGTTACAAGCGGCGTTATTGTGTTTATTGTCGGTCAAATATTAACAACGATGTGGCTTTACCCATTACAAAAATATAAGGAGCTGAAACAAAGGATTGCTGAAAAACTGTCCTTTCACGCGAGATACTATTCAAATGTTGTTGACCTTGCAAAAATTGATGAAAAACAAAAGGAAGCATATGATTCGGCGTCGGAAGATTTACGAAATCTTTCTTGTGAGTTAACTGGTTTTATTGAAACCCTTTCGTGGATTAAAATAGGTATACCTCAACGCAAAGATTTAAAGGAAGCCGCGACAGAATTGATGGGGTTGTCTAATTCGTTTTTTTCTTCATATAACTGCACTCCAACATCAGAAGATAATATAAACAATAGGAAAGCGGCTAACAGAGTGCGAAAAGTTTTAAAGTTGTATCAATATGAAGAAAATACAGAATAAAATATCCGTATTACCTCTTGGGGGATCTTTGTAGTTTGATGGGGACATTTTGTATCAAATAGTGCGCGCAAACACAAAGATTAGGACAGTTCCTCGAACTGTCCTATTTTTTGCTCAAATCCGCCATTTTCGGCGGTATTTTTGCCTTCTTATTTAGTTTTTAAGCAGCCAAATTTTCTCCTCTGCATACTTTTGTGAGACTCGGATTCGCCAATCTTCGTCTTACAGTTGAGATCGTTTTCGGAGATTGTGATGATTATAAACTAAAATCTATAAAAGTTACTGTTTAATTATTTTAATTGAAATTCTTTTGTAATAGGAATATAATATATAATTAATGAAAGAATTAATACATAAAGAATGAAATTGTTAGACATTTGTTAGACTTTATGTGTTATACTTGTTTTGTAATTGCAGTTTAACTGTATAAATATTATTTACAGAGGTGCATATTATGACGAAAAAAATTCTTAGCTTTGTTCTTGCGGTTGTGCTTACGGCAATGCTTTTTGGATGCAGTGCAAAAACGCCTGACAACAGCGAAAACACAACAAATGTAAATGAAGAGGTTACAGAGGTTGTAGCAGAAGACGGAATCACTCTTTCAAATGATTCCTCAGACTTTGTGCTTTTAAGCGAGGCTGTGCCTGATGCAATTCTTGAAATCAGGTATTATTCAACCTATAACTTTGTCGGTGACCGTATAGACGGATACGAAGAACCGCTTGCATTTCTGACAAAAGAGGCTGCAGCTGCGCTGAAAGAGGTAAGTGACGAGCTTGTTTCTAACGGCTACAGACTTAAGATTTACGATGCATACCGCCCGCAGATGGCCGTTACCCACTTTATGAACTGGGCGCTTGACAGCGAGGATACAAGGATGAAGGAATACTTCTATCCCGAGCTCGACAAGGACGTTCTTTTCCCTCAGGGATATATTGCGGAGCATTCAGGTCACAGCCGCGGAAGTACCGTGGATTTAACACTCTTTGATATGTCTACTGAAAAAGAGGTTGATATGGGCGGCACTTTCGATTATTTTGGAGAGCTTAGCCATCCTGACTATACGGACATAACAGACGAGCAGTATGCAAACCGTATGCTCCTTCGTGATGTTATGCTCAAGCATGGCTTCAAGCCTCTTGAGGAGGAGTGGTGGCATTTCACGCTTGAGGATGAGCCGTATCCGGAAACCTATTTCACTTTCCCGATTAACAGCGATTCAGTAAAATAATAAGGAGGAAAAGAGAATGAATAAACATATCAAAATTATTGTTTCATTAATGCTCGCTTTAGCGATGCTTATGGCTTTTTCAGCATGTTCTTCAAAAAGTTCTGAAAACGAAGAAACCACTGAAGAAATAGTTACCGAAGATGCACAAAGCGAAGATAGCGGACAGAATCCGGTTATGAATTTTATAGGAAAATATGATAACGGCGGATGCGTTATTACTGTCGCTGCCGACGGTGCCGACTATGCAACCTTTACCGTTGAGTGGGGACTTACTGACGACGAGAAGGAAACATACATTTTCAGCGGTAAATTCGATAGTGACACTCTCACGGTAAATTACAATAACAGTACAAAAAACATATTGACCTTGGCAGCCGACGGTACTGTTACGGAAGAAAAAACCGCTTACAGTAACGGAAGCGGAAAAATCATCTTCCACGAGGACGGTACACTTGAGTGGCTTGATGAAAAGGAAGGTGAAAGGCTCGTAGACAATACAGTATTCACTTTTGTAAACCCACAATAAAAGGAGATAAATAATGGAAAAAACAAAGAATAATTCAACAGTTTGGAAAGTTTTGAGCGTAGTGCTTGCATGTATTTTAATGGTAGTAACAGCACTTTATGTAACGGATAATAAAAAATCCTGCGCTCCTTCTTCGGATGGTCAAGAGGCAGTGCTTACGTCTTGGACTGACGATGCCAAGGCAAAGGATGAACTCGTTTCATATGTTAGCGCAGTAACGGACGAAAGCTCTGACAGCTTTATTCCTGCCGAGGATAGAATTGCTGTATTTGACCTTGACGGCACACTTGCCTGTGAAACTGACCCTTCATATTTTGACCACGCAATTTATTATTATCGTGTAATGGAGGACCCAAGCTACAAGGACAAGGCAAGCGATTTTGAAAAGGAGGTCGCTGCAGAGGTTAAGCAGTTAATGGACACAGGCGTGTCTGCTCCTGATTCGATGGTGCATCACGGCAAAGGTGTTGCATCTGCTTTTGAAGGTATGACGCCTGAAGAGTTTATAAGCTATGTTGTTGACTTTGCAAACACTCCGGAGCCAGGTTATGAAGGCATGACAAGGGCTGAGGCTTTTTACAAACCAATGCTTGAGGTTGTGGATTATCTTGAACAAAACGACTTCACTGTATATGTAGTAAGCGGTACAGACAGATTTATTGTAAGAGGTCTTGTTGAGGCTTCACCGCTTGATATTCCGGCAAATCAGATTATCGGCTCTGACGAATCGCTTGTAGCAACCGACCAGGGCGATACAGACGGACTTGAATATAAGTTCGACGATGACGACCAGCTTGTAATGGGCGGCGAGTTTCTTATTAAAAACCTTGATATGAACAAGGTTACGGCTATTCAGCAGGAAATCGGCAAACAGCCCGTTCTTTCATTTGGTAACAGCGGCAGTGATTCAAGTATGGCAGAATACGCTACTAATAATAACAAGTATCCTGCAAAGGCATTTATGCTTTGCTGCGATGACACGGTTCGTGAAAACGGAAATGAAGAAAAAGCGCAGAAGATGGCAAAAAGCTGTGAGGAAAACGGCTGGACGGCTATCTCTATGAAAAACGACTGGAAAACCATATACGGCGATAACGTAACCAAAAAGTAATTAAAGAACAGGCGTCAAAGTACTTCATACTTTGACGCCTGTTTTTTCTAAAGAGTTTTTATTTTCAGAGGCTTTCTCGGTGCAATTCGTTTGTATTCTACATCGGGGTATCCTATAATCATACAAGTTACCGCCTTATGTCCTTTCGGTAGATTAAGCTTTGCTTTGATAAGTGGATTAAGCTTTGTGCATGCACAGAAAAATCCGCTGTAAAGCACACCGAGACCAAGACTGTTTGCCTCAATTTCCATATATGCACTTGCAAGTGTGGCGTTTACGCTATCATGTCCTGATACCACAATTACAAGAGGAGCTTTCTTGAAGAAAAAATGATCGTCTATATTTGTGTTCTTCAGGCTTTTAGAAAACTTTGAACCGATACCAACACCTGCACGGAAGAGCTTAATACACTCTTTTTCAATCTCGTCCTGCTTTGAGCCGAGAATCGTAAAAGCAACATTCTGCGAATTTGCTCCGGTAGGGGCATAACGACCTGCTTCAAGAATCATATCAAGCTTTTCCTTCTCGACAGGCTTATCCTTATACTGCCTTATCGTCCTTCTGCTCTTCATCGCTTGCAGCATAGTTTTGCTGTCAAGCTCCGTCATAGATGTGATTTCTACGCAGTCGCTTATGTCATAAGTAGGCATATCAACTGCGCCGACAGGGCAGACTGAAAAGCAGTGACCGCATTCAATACAGCCGCTTCTTACTTTTGCCTTGCCTCCCTCGAGATAAAGCGCAGAAGCTACACAGTCCTTGACACACATACCGCATCCGATACATTTTGAGCTGTCTATGTCTATTATGTTCATTTTACCACTCCTGTTCATTTTTTATCATAATATCATATTGAATTAGGAATTACAATATATTATAATTCAATAAAAAGATGTGATTATTTATGGGAGAAAAGGTTATGCTCGACGGTGCAAAAAAGAACTTTGGTTTTGGCTGTATGAGACTTAAGCGCCTTGAAAACGGAGAGGTTGATTTTGTTAATTTTAATCAGATGATTGACCTTTTTATGAAAAACGGCTTCAACTATTTTGATACAGCACACGGATATATCGACTATAAAAGCGAAACCGCAATACGAGAGTGTTTGGTAAAACGATATCCGAGAGAGAGCTTTGTCCTTACCAACAAGCTTTCGGAAGGCTTTTTCAAAACAGAGGATGAAATACTGCCTCTTTTTAACTCTCAGCTTGAGGCGTGCGGTGTTGATTATTTTGATTATTATCTTATGCACGCTCATAACGCTGAATACTTTGAAAAGTATAACAGACTTCATGCATATGAAATAGTTTCCGGCCTTAAAAAGCAAGGGAAGGTCAGACATATGGGAATATCATTTCACGACACGGCTGATGTGCTTGATATGATTCTTACAAAAAGACCTGAGATAGAGGTTGTGCAGCTTCAGTTTAATTACCTTGATCTTGACGATGAAAGAGTACAGGCTCAGGCTTGCTACGATGTGTGTGTAAAGCATGGGAAGGATGTAATTGTTATGGAGCCTGTCAAGGGCGGACGGCTTGTAAATCTTCCTCTTGCAGCACGAAACGTTTTTGATCGTCTTGGCGGAGGATACGCCGAATATGCGATTCGCTTCGCAGCAGGCTTTGAAAATGTAAAAATGGTGCTTTCGGGTATGAACGACACAAAGCAGATGGAGGAAAACATCCGCTTTATGAAGGACTTTAAGCCTCTTAGTGATGAAGAGATGGAGGCTGTTTTCAATGTGCGTTCAATTCTTAAAAATCAGGATGTTATTCAGTGCACTGCCTGTGGATACTGTCTTGCCGGTTGCCCGATGAACATAGCTATTTCGTCCGTGTTTGAGCTTCTTAATAAAAAGAAACTTGACTCATCCTTTGACTTTGACGGTGAATATAGTAAGCTTTGCGAAAATAATGGTAGTGCGAATGATTGTATATCCTGCGGTCAGTGCGAGGGTGTATGCCCGCAAAAGCTTGAAATAATAAAGCTTCTGGAGGCTGTAAAATGAGTGAATATAAATGGGCTTGTATAGGCTGCGGACATATTGCAAATGAAATGGCACAGGCGTTTGAGGAAAAGGGGAGGCATTTTTACGGCGTCTATTCAAGGACTCGTAATAAGGCTGATGATTTTGCAAAACACTACGGTATAAATAAGGTTTATAATACTGCGGACGAGCTTTTTGCCGACGACGAAATTGATATAGTTTATATCGCAACTCCGCATAATCGCCATATTGAATATATACTCAAATCAGCACAGAGCAAAAAGCATATTCTTTGTGAAAAGGCTATCACCCTTAATAGTGAAGAGCTTTCGCTTGCTAAAGCTGCTTGCGATAATAATGCTGTAATTCTTGCCGAGGCTATGACTATTTACCATATGCCTGTATATAAAAAGGCGAAAGAATATATCGAAAACGGGCGACTCGGGAAGTTAAAGCTTATCGAGGTAAATCTCGGAAGCAATAAGGAATATGATATGACAAGTCGTTTCTTTTCAAAAGACCTTGCAGGCGGAGCAATGCTTGATATCGGTGTGTATGCGCTTTCGTTTGTGAGAAACTTTTTTACCAAAACTGCCGACGATGTGAAATCATCTGTAAAACTTGCGCCGACAGGGGTCGATGAGCAGGCTGTTATGCTCCTTTCAAACAGCTTTGGTGAAATGGCGGGCGTTACGCTTTCGCTTACAGCCAGACTTCCGAGAACTGCTGTTGTTTCATTTGAAAACGGTTATATTGAATTTGAAAACTATAACCGTTCAAGGTGCGCCAAAATTACCTTTCTTGATAGTGGTGAGGTTCTCACTTTTGAAAGCGAGGATGTGTCGCCGCTTGTTTATGAGATTGAAGATATGGAAAAGGCAGTTGACGGCGATGAAACAATAATGCACTTTGACTTTACGGCTGATGTAATGGATATAATGACAAACGAAAGAAGAAAATGGAAAGTAATATACCCCGAAGAAATAAACAATTAACGGAGGAACAAATGAAAATCGGATGCGTAGACGTAGGCGGAGGTTTAAGAGATATATACGGTGCCGGCGTTTTTGACCGCCTGCTTGATGAGGGCATAAGCCTTGATTATTGTATAGGCGTATCTGCGGGAAGTGCTAACTGCGCAAGCTTTGTTGCAAAGCAGCGGGGGAGAAACAAAAAATTCTATCTTGATTATCTCTCGCGAAAGCAAGCGATCGGGATAAAAAACTTTATTAAAACAGGTTCTGTTCTTAATCTCGAATATATCTACGGTACACTTTGCGCAAGCAACGGCGAAAATCCGCTTGATTATAAAGCAATTATCGAGAGTGAAACAGCTTTTACCGTTGTCGCAACCAATGCAAAGACAGGGAAGCCTGTCTATTTTGATAAGCATAACGATATGTCTTTTAACGATTACAGAATTTTGATGGCGTCGAGCTGCCTTCCTGTATTCTGTAAACCAATAAGAATTAAAGAAAACCTTTATTATGACGGCGGATTGTCAGACCCTGTGCCGTTTGAAAAGGCGTTTGAATACGGCTGCGATAAGGTTATAATCATTCTTACAAAACCGATTAACGAAAAGCTTAATCAAAACAGAAACGAACTCGGAGCTTTTGCTCTTAGGCGGAAGTTTCCAGAATTTTCAAACTCTATGAAGAGCTCGGCGTCTGTTTACGACAGACAGGTGAAAAGCGCGCTTGAACTTCAGAAACAAGGCAGGGCTCTCGTCCTTGCACCTGACAGTATAGACGGTCTTGGCACACTTAGTCGTGATATAAATAAGCTTACGTCACTTTATAACAAGGGATACAAAGACGCTGAAAAAGTCAAGCTTTTCTTAAAATAGCGAATATATTATTATTGTTTTTTATTTAATTTATGTGTATAATAAAATAAATATTGTTCTATTTTATTGGTTAAGTAGGGTTATACATAATGAGGCTATCTGATGTTATTTCAAAAGAAGCGTGTAACAAAGGCAGGCAATTTGAACTCGATTTGCTGAAGTTTATACTTATTATCCGCCTTGCACCTGTTCACGTGTTTATAGACAGCGCACAGCCCGGAGCGCTTGATGTGCTTGGAATACCGTATTTTTACGATTCCGTTCTCGGCGGCGTTATAGGTCCTACACGGTTTATGATTCTTATGGGTGTGGGACTTGGTTATTCCCGACACGGCTCTGCAAAAGAGGTGTTTAGGAGGGGAATTAAAATCGGCATTATCGGTTTTCTTCTCAATGTGTTTAGATTTCTTATTCCGTCGCTTGTAGGCTTTGGCATAACGGGTGACGCAGAAAGATACCTTGAGCCGTTGCCGTTTCTTTTTTTCGGCAACGATATTCTTCAGTTTGCCTCGCTTGCAATGATGCTTATGGCGCTTTTTCTTCACTTCAAGCTGACTCCGGAAAAAATTTTCGGCGTGTCGCTTTTGATGAGTCTTGCCGGTAATTTTGTCAGAAATGTTGATTTTCACAGCATCCCGCTTAACATTATTTTCGGTCACTTTATAGGCGTTGAGGATAAAAGCGAGGAAACCTTTATCTTCTCCGACTTTCCTTTGATAATCTGGTTTTTATTTTATGCCTTTGGTTATTTCCTCGGAAAATACTATACGCATCTAAAAGATAAAAACAAGTTTTATGCCATCGTTTCACCGATATGTATAATCGTGTCCGTTGTGTTTATTATATGGGAAATTCACGGCGGCTTCGGTATGATGATGGGCGAGGGAGTTAATGTCTTTTATCATATGACAACTCCCGAGGCATTTGTTTGTATAATGGCATTTCTCGGACTTCTTGGCATATATAATTTTATTTCGCCTTATATTCCGGAAAAACTTCATAAGCCTATTGAGGCTGTTAGCCGTAATGTTAATTCAATTTACTGCATACACTGGGTGCTTGTATGGTGGACTGTCGATCTCGCTGTTTACTGCATAAAGGGAGATACATATCTCAAGTATTCATACGCATTTTTAATTGGCTACGCAATAACAGTCGTTTCGATTATTCTTGCTCATTTCTGGTCAAAATTCAAAGCTGAGAGGAAAGCAGCATATGAAAAGAAAAAATAAAATCTCAATACGAATACTCGTCGGCATTTTGATGATGGTTGTAGTGCTTTCTGTTTCAAGCGGTATTGCCCTTTCAACAGAGCTTAAGCGTGCTGTCATTGACAGCTACTCAAATTATGCGCTGACTTATGTCAGAGCTGCCGCTGCTTATATAGACGGTGATACTGTTTCGCATTATCTTGAAACAGGTGAAAAGGATAAGTATTATACTGATATTCAAAACTATCTGGAATCAACTGTTGATGCAAGCAAACAGCAGATTAAGATTGATTATTTTTATGTTTTCGTTCCCGGCGATGAAGATATAACATACATTTGGGATATGGAGCTTGAGGAAGAGCCGATGGAGCTTCTTGAGCATTATCCGTATAGTGACGAATCCGCAAAGGAAAATGCGAACAGCATTATGTCGGGAGAAGTTAATACGGACATCACTAATTATTTTGACGGAGGAACACTTCTTCTTACGGCGTCTGTGCCGCTTCTTGACAGTAGCGGAAATCCCGTTGCAATTGTTGCTGCCGACCTTTCTGTTGACGGTATTAACGAGGCAGGTTATGAGCTTCTTATAAATGTAAGTATACCTATAATCATTCTGATGATATTAATTGAGATAATCTATTATTTCTATTCAAGAAAGAAGCTTGTAACTCCTATTGTGAAGCTTCAGAAAGCAACGGAGGAGATTGTTGACAATCTCGGAAATAATACCTCATTCAAGATTGATATACATACAAACGATGAAATCGAAATGCTTGCAAAGTCGTTTGAAAAAATGAATGAAAAGCTTCACGATTATATTATCCAAAATGAAACTATAACTGCCGAAAAAGAGAGAATCGAAACTGAGCTTTCGCTTGCAACAAGAATTCAAGCAGATATGCTCCCGAATATTTTCCCTGCTTTTCCGGACAGAACTGATTTCGATATATACGCTTCAATGACTCCTGCCAAGGAGGTCGGCGGTGACTTCTACGACTTCTTCCTTATTGATGATGACCATCTTGGAATAGTTATGGCTGACGTTTCGGGTAAGGGTGTTCCTGCGGCACTGTTTATGATGATGAGTAAGATTCTTATCAAAAACCAGGCGATGATTTCAAAAAGCCCGCAGAAAATTTTGAAAACAGTAAACGAACAGGTTTGCGCAAATAACCGTGAGGAAATGTTTGTAACTGTATGGCTTGGTATTCTTGACCTTAAAACAGGTGTTCTTACAGCTGCTAACGCGGGGCATGAAAAACCGATTATCAAAAAGCCCGACGGCGATTTTGAAGTGTATTCAGACAAGCATGGTTTTATCATTGGCGGTATGTCCGGTATTTCGTATAAAGAGTATGAAATAAAGCTTGAGAAGGGCTCGAAACTTTTTGTCTATACCGACGGCGCAGTGGAAGCGACGGACAGCCAAAACAAGCTTTTTGGTACCGAAAGACTTCTCGCTTCGCTTAATTCTGTTAAGAATTCAAGCACAAAAGAAATACTTGAAACCGTACATAAGGATGTTGATCTGTTTGTCGGTGACGCGCCGCAGTTTGACGACCTTACAATGATGTGCATAGAGTATATCGGCAGCGACAAGGAAACCCTTGTTGTTGATGCAGAAAATGATAATCTTCATATTGTTATGGATTTTGTCGATAGTTTCCTCGAAAAGAACAGTTGCCCGATGAATACGCAGATGAAAATCGACCTCTCGGTTGAAGAAATATATGTAAACATCGCAAACTATGCTTACGGTGGCGGCAAGGGAGATGCGCAAATCAGTATTGAAAACAATGACGGCAACGTGAAAATAGTTTTCAGTGACAGCGGAACGCCGTATAACCCGCTTGAAAAGCCCGACCCGGATACTACACTTTCTTCGGAAGAAAGGCAGATCGGCGGTCTCGGAGTTTTCCTTGTGAAGAAAAATATGGACGACGTTACGTATGAGCACAAAAACGGCAAAAACGTTCTTACAATGATAAAAAATATAAAATAAATAAAGCCGGCTTGTCTTATAAACAAGTCGGCTTCCTGAATAAAAAGAGGGGAGAGTATGAAAAGAGTAATATTTCACGTTGATGTAAACAGTGCCTTTCTCTCCTGGTCG
>DLBD01000127.1 GCA_002494125.1 Ruminococcaceae bacterium UBA7030
AAGAAGTTCAAGGCTGCTCAGACCGGCGGACCTTCAGGCGGTTGTATTCCGGCTTCACTTATTGATACTAAGATTGACTATGATAACCTTCTTGCAATCGGTTGTATGATGGGTTCAGGCGGTCTTATCGTTATGGATGAGGACAGCTGTATGGTTGATATCGCTAAATTCTTCCTTGAATTTACGGTTGACGAATCCTGCGGTAAGTGTACTCCTTGCCGTGTCGGTACAAAGAGAATTCTCGAAATGCTCAACAAGATTACATCAGGTAAGGGCACAATGGAAGACCTCGACAAGCTTGAAGAGCTTTGCTATTATGTAAAGACTAATTCAGCATGCGGTCTTGGCCAGACAGCTCCTAACCCTGTACTTGCAACACTTAAGTTCTTCCGTGACGAATATATTGCTCACGTTCAGGACAAGAAGTGCCCTGCAGGCGTATGTAAGGACCTTCTTACATATACTATTGATAAGGACAAGTGTATCGGATGCGGTATGTGTGCAAGAAATTGTCCTGCAAGCACAATCGTCAAAACCGATTACACAGCACCGGGCCACAAGCTTCCGTCATATGAAATTATCCCTGACGAATGTGTTAAGTGCGGTGTATGTATGAATAACTGTAAGTTCAAAGCAATAAGTAAGCAGTAAGAAAGGAGCCGAGAATTATGGAAATGGTTAACTTAAAGATTAACGGAATTGCTGTTTCAATTGAAAAGGGCTCAACTATTTTAGATGCTGCTCGTAAGATAGGAATTGAAATTCCCACACTTTGCTTTATGAAGCATATTAACGAAATCGGTGCCTGCCGCATCTGTATTGTTGAGGCAAACGAGGGCAGAGGATTTCGTCTTGTAACCTCATGCGTATATCCTGTTTCAGAGGGTATGGAGGTTCTCACTAACAGTGAGAAAATTCAAAAGGCAAGAAAGACTACACTTGAGCTTATTCTTTCAACTCATGACAAAAGCTGTCTTTCCTGCGTTCGTTCAACAAACTGTGAGCTTCAGAAATTATGTAATGAGTATGGCGTTGATCAGACTAACTTTGAAGGTGACAAGCCTCATTACGAAAAGGATTTAAGTACAGCTCACCTTGTAAGAGATAATAATAAGTGCATACTCTGTCGTCGTTGCGTTGCAGCTTGTAAGCAGCAGTATGTAAGCGTTATCGGTCCAAACCAGAGAGGCTTTGACACCTCAATCGGTCAGGCATTTGACCTTCCTCTTAACAACACACCTTGTATCTCCTGCGGTCAGTGTACTGCAGTATGTCCTACAGGTGCGTTAACCGAGAAGGATGACACCGACAAGGTTTGGGATGCTCTTGCAGATCCTGATAAGTTTGTAGTAGTTCAGACTGCTCCTTCAATTCGTGCAACAATCGGCGAGTGCTTCGGCAAGCCAATCGGCACAAACGTTGAGGGCAAGATGGTTGCAGGCTTAAGAAGACTTGGATTTGACAAGGTATTTGACACCGACTTCGGCGCTGACCTCACTATTGTTGAAGAAGCTAATGAGCTTGTTGAGAGAATTAAGAACGGCGGTACTCTTCCGATGATTACCTCTTGTTCACCGGGTTGGGTTAAGTTCTGTGAGTTCTATTATCCTGACCTTATTCCTCATCTTTCAAGCTGTAAGTCACCTCAGCAGATGGCAGGTGCTGTTATCAAGACTTATTACGCAGAAAAAATGGGACTTGACCCGAAGAATATTGTTGTTGTTTCGGTTATGCCGTGTACTGCAAAGAAGTTTGAAATCGGCAGAGATGACCAGTCAGCAGCAGGCGTACCCGATGTTGATATTGCTCTCACAACAAGAGAGTGCGCAAGAATGTTCAGCCGTCTTGGCATTCAGTTCGACCTGCTTCCTGATGAGGAATTCGATAATCCTCTTGGTGATGATACAGGCGCAGCTGTTATCTTCGGCGCAACAGGCGGTGTAATGGAGGCTGCAGTAAGAACTGCTAATGCTTGGCTTAACGGTGCAAGCGAACCAATTGAGCTTGAGGCTGTTCGTGGTACTGACGCTATCAAGGAAGCAACTGTAAATCTTGCAGGCACAGACCTCAAGATTGCCGTTGCATCAGGCGCAGCAGCTGCAAAGATGGTTATGGATAAGCTTAAGGCAGGAAATCCTGACGGTTGGGGCTTTATCGAGATTATGGGTTGCCCGGGCGGTTGTGTTAATGGCGGCGGTCAGCCAATCCAGCCTCAGTACGTTCGTGATACTGTTGATCTTAAGGCAGTTCGTGCAAAGGCTCTTTACGATCAGGATAAGGGTATGGCACTTCGTATGTCACACGAATCACCTGTTATCAAGACACTTTACAGCGAGTGGTATGACGGTTTCGGCGGCCATAAGGCTCATCACGACCTTCACACAAGCTATGTAAAGAGAGAAAAGTATACAAAGTAAATAACTAATCAGTTCTGACGGAAAGAGCTATCTGACCGAAAGAGTGCATTGTGACTAAAGAATAACTGTACTCTTTCGGGAGTACGGTTATTTTTTTGGGCTTCACAATATGTATTTATAAAGGAGAAATTATGGAAACAAGAGTAGCAGTAATCGGTATTATCGTTGAAAAAAAAGAAAGTGCTCAAGAGGTTAACAAGGCGCTTTCAGAGTACAGAGATTACATTATCGGAAGAATGGGACTTCCTTATGAAAAAAAGCAGATTAATTGCATTACGGTAATTGTTGACGCACCGCAGGACATCATAAACACACTTTGCGGAAAACTCGGAAATATAGACGGCGTTTCCTCAAAGGCAGCATACAGCAATGTATAAGTCGCTTATTGATAAGCTTGAGAGAGAAGAGATACTTTCGAAAGAGGAATATCTTACCCTGATAAAAAACAGGGATAAATGCTTTGACTATCTTTCCGAAAGGGCAAGGGCGGTACGAGAGAAACACTATGGCAAAAGCGTTTTTATCAGAGGGCTTATCGAGTTTTCAAACTACTGCAAAAACGACTGTTATTACTGCGGAATAAGGCGCAGCAATAAAAATGCACAGAGATATCGCCTAACCCCGGAGGAAATTTTTGAATGTGCGTGTCAGGGATACTCTCTTGGCTTTCGCACCTTCGTTCTTCAGGGTGGCGAGGACGCATATTTCACAGACGATATTTTTTGCAGTATTATTAAAAAAATCAAGTCGCAGTATCCCGACTGCGCAGTAACCCTTTCACTTGGCGAAAGGTCGTTTGAAAGTCTTAAGAAGCTTAAAGAAGCAGGCGCTGACAGATATCTTCTTCGCCACGAAACCTGCAACAAAGAGCATTATAAAAAGCTTCATCCAAGCCAAATGAGTTTTGAAAAGAGGCAGGAGTGCATAAGAAATCTTAAAGCGCTCGGATATCAGGTGGGCGTCGGCTTTATGGTAGGTTCACCTTATCAAAGTGAGGAAAATCTTGCGCAGGAAATGCTTTATCTCAAAAGCATAAATCCGCAGATGGTAGGAATCGGACCTTTTCTTTCTCACAGGGATACGCCGTTTTGCGATTTTGAAAACGGCGACGCACAGCTTACGCTGTTTATGCTTTCGCTTATAAGATTGACATTGCCGCGAGTTCTTCTTCCTTCAACGACAGCACTCGGCACAGCCGACAGTCTTGGCAGGGAAAAGGGCTTTCTTGCAGGGGCAAATGTTACAATGCCGAACCTTTCACCAAAGTCTGTAAGAAAAAAGTATATGCTTTATGATAACAAGATTTGTACGGGTGATGAAGCGGCGCAGTGCATTGAATGTCTTAAAGCAAGGGTGAAAAGCACAGGATATGAAATAGTAACTGACAGAGGAGATTACAGATATGAAATATGATGTAAAATCGTTAAAAGCTGAGGAGTTCATCAATGACGGTGAAATCCTTGAAACAATAAAATACGCAACCGAGCATAAAAACGACAGGGAGCTTATTGACAAAATTCTTGAAAAGGCAGAGCTTCGCAAGGGACTTGACCACAGGGAAGCAAGCGTACTTCTTGCCTGCGATGACGAGGAAACCGTAAAAAGAATTTACGACCTTGCCGAGCAAATCAAGAAGGATTTTTACGGCAACAGAATAGTTCTTTTTGCACCGCTCTATCTTTCTAACTACTGTGTAAACGGCTGCCTTTACTGCCCTTACCACCTCAAGAACAAGCATATTCCGAGAAAAAAGCTTAGTCAGGAGGAGGTTAAGGCGGAGGTTATTGCCCTTCAGGATATGGGACACAAGCGCCTTGCTATCGAAGCAGGTGAGGACCCGGTCAATAATCCTATTGAATATATCCTCGACTGCATTAAAACCATTTATTCAATCAAACACAAAAACGGCGCTATCAGACGAGTTAATGTTAATATCGCTGCGACAACGGTTGAAAATTACAGAAAGCTTCGTGACGCAGGAATCGGAACATACATTCTTTTCCAGGAAACCTATAACAAGAAGAATTATGAAATTCTTCACCCGACAGGACCGAAGCATAACTACGATTATCATACGGAGGCTATGGACAGAGCAATGGAGGGCGGAATTGACGACGTCGGACTCGGTGTTTTGTTTGGTCTTGATAATTATCAGTACGAATTTGCAGGACTTCTTATGCACGCAGAACACCTTGAGGCTGTTCACGGTGTAGGTCCGCACACGATATCAGTTCCCCGTGTAAAACACGCTGATGACATTGATCCGAATGATTTTGACAATTCATTATCGGATGAGATGTTCTGCAAGATTGCAGCCTGCATAAGAATTGCCGTTCCTTACACGGGTATGATTATCTCAACCCGAGAAACCAAAGAAGTAAGAGAGAAGATAATCCGTCTTGGCGTAAGTCAGATAAGCGGCGGCTCAAGAACATCCGTCGGCGGTTATACCGAGAAGGAAAGACCTCACGACACAGAACAGTTTGATGTATCTGACAACAGAACTCTTGACGAGGTAGTAAACTGGCTAATGAGAAACGATTACATTCCGTCTTTCTGTACAGCCTGCTACCGCGAGGGAAGAACGGGTGACCGCTTTATGAGCCTTTGCAAATCGGGACAGATACAAAACTGCTGTCACCCCAATGCGCTTATGACACTTAAAGAATTTCTTCTTGATTATGCAAGCGAGGACACAAAGAGAATAGGCGAGGCTATGATTGAAAAGGAAATCGACAATATTGGTAAGGATAAGGTTAAGGACATTGTCCGTGAACGCCTTGTGAAGATTGAGCAGGGCGACCGCGATTTCAGATTTTGACGAGGTGATACTATGTCGCTGAATTCTACCCCTTCATCAGAAAGAATACATATCGGTTTTTTCGGCGTTAGGAATGC
Source organism: Ruminococcaceae bacterium UBA7030 (assembly GCA_002494125.1). Taxonomy (GTDB): domain Bacteria; phylum Bacillota; class Clostridia; order Oscillospirales; family Acutalibacteraceae; genus Eubacterium_R. Next base: position 5,316 of record DLBD01000127.1, read on the forward strand.
CGGTAAAAGCAGCGTTGTTAACCGAATTACAAATCAGGACGTATCCATAGTAAGCGATGTCAAGGGCACAACCACCGATGCGGTTAAAAAGACTATGGAGCTTCTTCCTCTCGGCGCTGTTGTGATTATTGATACAGCAGGCATTGACGATGAAGGCACGCTTGGTGAAATGAGGGTGAAAAGCACTAAAAGAATTCTTTCCTCCTGCGATATTGCTGTGCTTGTAACAGAAAGCAGAAAAGAATATCAGCCCTGTGAAAATGAGCTCATTTCACTTTTTGAGGAAAAGAAAATACCCTATGTCATTGCCCATAACAAGTCGGATTTGTATTCGTATTTTGACAATACCGAAAGGGACGTTTTCGTAAGCGCAAAGGATAATACGGGCTTTGAAGAGCTCAAGGGAGCAATCGCAACTGCACTTGGAAAAACAAAAAAAGAAATCCGCCTTGTTGCAGATTTCATTGAGAAAAACGATTTTGTTGTGCTTGTAACTCCGATTGACGCTTCAGCGCCTAAAGGCAGGATGATACTCCCGCAGCAGCAGGCGATAAGGGATATTATTGATTCATCCGCAATTTCGGTTGTAACTCAGGTTGATGAGCTTGAAACCGTCCTTGACGGGCTTGCAAAAAAGCCGGCGCTTGTTGTTACGGATTCGCAGGTGTTTACAAGGGTGATGAAGCTTGTGCCTGATGATATACCGCTTACCTCGTTTTCGATTCTAATGGCTAGGTATAAAGGCTTTCTTGACACGGCGGTTAAGGGCGCAAGAGTAATAGAGAGTCTTGGCGAAAACGCAAAAGTGCTGATAAGTGAGGGCTGCACCCATCACAGACAGTGTGAGGATATCGGAACGGTGAAGCTTCCTAAATGGCTTGAGTCATATACGAAAAAGCACTTAAACTTTGAATTTACATCCGGTCACGGATATCCCGACAACCTTTCAGCATACGACCTTGTAATTCACTGCGGCGCCTGTATGCTAAATGATGCCGAAATAAAAAGCAGAATGGAGCAGGCAGTAAGCAGCAATGTACCGTTTACAAACTACGGCACGGTTATTGCGTATATAAACGGTATTCTTGACAGAAGCATAGATGTAATTTATAAATGATTAAAAAAGGCTTATGACAAATTTCATGTCATAAGCCTTTCTTTTATACCTCTTTTGAAAGCGCCTTAAACGTATCGCCGTGCCTGTACTCATCGTCAATAATCCCTTTAATTTCCGGAATGTCTGCGTAAGGAGCATATCCCTTTCCGCCCTGATATTCTCCAAAGGAAATGCCGAGGAGTATAAGTCTTTTTGGCAATATCTTAAATGCTTTTTTAGTTATGTTCGCAAGAGTCGGATCCGGTCTGAGCTTTCTTCTTGTAAACTGACTGAGTATGTTTGCATGTTTGCCCTCGTCCTTGGCTGCTTCAAGAAAAGCCTCCTTAAGAATCGGGTCATCGGTCATTTCGGCAAAATTCTTATACATGAGAACTGCGTCGAGCTCGCCTTGCTGGTACGATAAAAAATCCTTTCTCTGTTGCGAAGTCATAGCTTATCCTTCCTTTCCGGGTGCGCCGCAACATTTCTTATACTTCTTGCCTGAACCGCACGGACACGGGTCGTTAGGACCAACCTTCTTTCCCTTTCTTACGGGTGAAGATTTAACCGTGTCGTCGCCGCCTGATGAGGTTGCGGTAACCTTGGCAACTGCCTTTCTCTCAACATCTTCACGGCGTCTTGGCATAAGTGTAAGAAGCTGTTTAACTGTGTTTTCACGAATAGCTGTTGTCATATCGTCAAACATATCATACGATTCCATACGGAACGCAACAACCGGGTCCTGTTGAGCGTATGAACGAAGGTGAATTCCCTGCTTCAAATCGTCCATAGCGTCGATGTGATCCATCCAGAGCGTATCAACGTTACGCAGAAGAACCATGCGCTGGAACTCCTGGAACATCTCGTCGCCAAGCTCTTTTCTCTTTGCGTCGAGAACCATATGTCCTCTGTTTGTAAGAAGCTCAATTACGGAGTCAACATCAACTTCGTCAACGTCTTTGAAGTCGTCATCGTCGGTAAGCCAGCCCTTGTACTTTGCACGAAGGCCGTCAATATTCCAGTCCTCTTTCTTTTCGCCTGCAAGATAGAAACGTACATTCTCGTCAATATTTGTGTCAAGCATGCCGAGAATCTTGTCTGTAAGGTCAATGCCGTCAAGCACCTGATCCCTCTGCGCATAGATAAGCTCTCTCTGCTTGTTCATAACATCATCGTACTGAAGGGTGTTCTTACGGATACCGAAGTTTCTGCCCTCAACCTTCTTCTGCGAGGATTCAACAGTACGTGAAATCATCTTGCTTGGTATCGGTGTGTTTTCGTCGCCTGTGAGTCTGTCCATCATAATAGACATTCTGTCGCCGCCGAAAAGACGCATAAGGTCGTCTTCACAAGAGAGATAAAACTGTGATTCACCGGGGTCACCCTGACGGCCTGAACGACCGCGAAGCTGGTTATCAATACGGCGTGAATCGTGACGTTCTGTACCAAGTATAAAAAGACCGCCGGCTTCTCTTACCTTGTCAGCCTCTTCCTTGATCTCGTCTTTATATTTTGCCTCGAGCTCCTGGAAGGTTTTTCTTGCGTTTATTATTTCTTCGTCGTCAGTTTCGGCAAAGCCTGTTGCCTCTGCAATAAGCTCATCGCTGAACTGCATTCTTTCCATTTCAGCCTTTGCGAGATATTCTGCGTTACCGCCGAGCATGATA
>DLBD01000130.1 GCA_002494125.1 Ruminococcaceae bacterium UBA7030
TCGATATCGAAGGTTACCTCAATCTGCGGAACACCTCTTCTTGCAGGGAGTATTCCGTCAAGGTGGAACATACCGAGAGTCTTGTTGTCCTTTGCGAACTCTCTTTCACCCTGGAGAACGTGAACCTCAACTGATGTCTGATTGTCAGCGGCGGTTGAGAAAATCTGGCTCTTCTTTGTAGGGATTGTGGTGTTTCTTTCAATGATAACTGTGTTTACACCGCCCATAGTTTCAATACCGAGTGAAAGCGGAGTAACGTCAAGAAGAAGGAGTCCCTTAACATCACCGCCGAGCACACCGCCCTGAAGCGCAGCGCCCATGGCAACACATTCATCAGGATTGATACCCTTGAAAGGCTCTTTACCGCTGAACTTTTTGATTGCTTCCTGAACTGCAGGAATTCTTGTTGAACCGCCGACAAGAAGAATCTTGTCAATTTCGTTCATTGAAAGACCTGAATCGCTCATTGCCTGGCGAACAGGACCCATAGTTTTTTCAACGAGATCTGCAGTCATCTCGTTAAACTTTGCTCTTGAAAGTGTTAAGTCAAGGTGCTTCGGACCTGTTGCATCTGCTGTGATGAACGGAAGAGAAATCTGAGCTGTTGTCATACCTGAAAGGTCAATCTTTGCCTTCTCGGCAGCTTCCTTTATTCTCTGCATTGCCATTTTGTCAGTTGAAATATCAATGCCTGTGTCGTTCTTGAACTCTGATACAATCCAGTCCATAACCTTCTGGTCAAAGTCATCACCGCCGAGACGGTTGTTACCTGCTGTAGCAAGAACTTCCTGAACGCCGTCGCCCATCTCGATAATTGATACGTCGAAGGTACCGCCGCCAAGGTCATATACCATAACCTTCTGGTCGTCCTCTTTGTCTATGCCGAATGCAAGTGCAGCTGCGGTAGGCTCGTTGATAATTCTCTTAACCTCAAGACCTGCAATTTTGCCGGCGTCCTTTGTTGCCTGGCGCTGCGAGTCTGTGAAGTATGCGGGAACTGTGATAACTGCGTCGGTTACCTTTTCACCGAGATATGCTTCTGCATCGCTCTTAAGCTTCTGAAGAATGATTGCAGAAATTTCCTGCGGCGTATAGCTCTTGCCGTCGATGTCTACCTTGTAGTCTGAACCCATGTGTCTTTTAATGGAAGAAATTGTCTTTTCAGGATTTGTGATTGCCTGACGTTTTGCGACATTACCAACCATTCTTTCACCGTCTTTTGTGAAAGCTACTACTGAAGGGGTTGTTCTTGAACCCTCTGCGTTTGCGATAACTACCGGCTCGCCGCCTTCAATAACGCTTACGCAGCTGTTTGTTGTACCTAAATCAATACCTATAATCTTTGACATAATATCTATCTCCTTTGTTTGTAATGTTAAATTTATATAAACGGATATTGCCGTTTGTATCAGTTTGCTGTTTTGACCATTGCAGGTCGTATTACTTTTCCTTTTACTGAATATCCCTTTTGGAATACGTCTGTAATAACATTTGCATCAAGCGACTCGTCCTCTACGTGCATTACTGCGTTGTGAAGATTAGGGTCAAACTGCTCTCCTGCCTCACCGAAGGAGGTAACGCCAAGCTTTTCGAGGCTTGCAAGCAGTCCGTCATAAGTGAGCTGTACGCCTTTTTTCAGCCCCTCGTAATCGCCGTTCTCATCGGAAATGGCTCTTTCAATATTGTCAATAACCGGGAGAATCTCACCTATTACATTTGACGCTGCAAAATTGTATGTCTCGCTTTTTTCTTTTTCAGAGCGCTTCCTGAAATTAGCGTATTCAGCGGTAACTCTCAAAAGCTGTTCTTTGGTGTCGTTGAGCTCTTTTTCAAGAGGGTTTTCCTCTTCCTCTTCAACCTGCTCAACCTCAACGTCAGTCTTTTCTTCAAGCACCTCTTCGCTTTCAGGCTTTTTCTTTTCTTTCGCCATTTTGTACCTCCAGTATGTTGTCCACAACGCTTATAATGTATTTCACATATGCAAGCACAGCGGGATAGTCAATCCTTGTAGAACCGAGCATGCCGAGCACAGCCTGCTGGTTATTTCCATATGTGAATTTTGAAAGCACCGTGGTGGTGTTTTTGATGTCGTAAAGCGGATTTTCCTCGCCGATAAGCATTGCGCTTTTTGTTGACGATGAAGTGAAATCCTTGATCATTGAAATAATTTTTTTCTTATCTGCCAGAACTGACAGTAATTTGTAGATGTCTCCGCCGAGCTCGTCGTGGGAGAGAAGGTTTGTTTCGCCTTCGATAGTAAGCTTGCTTTGCGAAGCCTCTTTGCAAAGTGCGCAAAGTGATGTGAGAACAGGAAGAAGGTCGAAAGTCCTATGCCTTGCAATAAGAAGCGAGCTTTGAACAAGCGCCGTGTTAACCTGAATAAGCGGCTTGCCGACAAACAGTCTGTTTATTACCTCGTAGAAAATATATCTGAATTCATCGTCAAGTCTGCAGGGGAGATTAACAAGTGATGACTTTATTTTGCTTCCGAGCGTAAGCATAACAATCATTGCTTTGTTATTTCCTGCAGGGATTAGGTCAACGCCTTGTATGCAGTCAAGCGAGTCGTCAAGCATACAGCAAAAGCCTGCACAGTTTGTATAGCGTGAAATAAGTTTTGCTGCGTCTGCAAGCAGTCTTTCCGGATCGCCTGCATTTACCGATAGGCTCTCGAAGATAAGATTTTTATTATAATCGTTTATTTCCTTTTCCTGCATAAGATTGTCAACATAATATCTGTATGCAAGTCTTGTCGGAACTCTGCCGCCGCTTGTGTGCCTCTGCTCAAGAAAACCAAGCTCGGTAAGATATGCCATCTCATTTCTTATCGTTGCACTTGAAACAGAGTAGGGAAGAAGCAGACAAAGCGTTTTTGAACCGATGGGCTCGCCGGTTTTAATATACTGCTCAACGATGATATTAAGTATCGCTGTGCGTCTTTCATTAATCACCTGTCACACCTCTTTGCTTTTTGCTATTCTACTTTTAGCACTCTCAACGCCCGAGTGCTAACTTGTATTTATATTATATCCATTTTATTCGTTTGTCAATACCTTTTCCAAAAAATTCTTAAAATTTTTATTTATTGCGTTATAAATTTCTGCAAAAAAAGAAAAGGTTGATTTTAGGCGAGGTGCGATAACGAAG
>DLBD01000016.1 GCA_002494125.1 Ruminococcaceae bacterium UBA7030
TTCTTGATATTTCAGCATCTCTTTTTCGAGATTCCATAATTTATCTATTATTTTTTTGCTTTCTTTAATATCATCTCTCTCCATTGGTTTTGGGTAGACTTCTTCATAAAACACTTCTTTTTTATATGATAAATATTTTACTTTTACTTCTGATTTTGTAGAGTTGTTAACTTTTCCACTGTTTATTATTTTTTTGAATTTTTTCCTTTTAAGTAGTTCGTGATCACCTGGTGACTAACCCCTTACTCAAATTTTGATTGCGTGTCTATTATCTTTTCATCTCATTAAACAAATAACGGATACCATAAAAGGTATCCGTTATTATTTGGAGCTGGTAATCGGACTCGAACCGATGACCTGCGCATTACGAATGCGCTGCTCTACCAACTGAGCCATACCAGCGAATTATTATATTTACAAATCAAAAAGCAGCGAAGCGTTGTGGTCAAATCACGAAATGTGTTTTGACGAGCGCTGCTCCACCAACTGAATTACGGGAATGCAGTGATTGTTAGTAAAGCTTTTCTTTTATTTACAAAGAAGATATTATCATTATAAACAAAAAGTGTCAAGCCTTTTATTTTAGATTTTAACTTATTAATCAGAAAACGCTCAAGGCATAAAAAACAAAAGCGATAATAAGAACAGAAAGCTCGCTAAAGTTTATGTCCCTTGCCTTGTTAACTATTTCTTCGATTTCTTCGTGCTCGCTTTCTTCGAGTTCAGCACTGACGTAACGAGTACAAGCGGAAAGCTCTGATTTTGTAAGAGCCATTGTGACAAACGAAATAATAAATGGAAAAGCAAAAATAAAATAGGCTATGAGAACAATGATAAAATCCGTCTTATCGGCAGATGTGTTCTTGAAACGATACCAGCCGAACAAGAACAAAAACGCCTCAAGCATAACCGTCAGCGAAAACAAAACCTTGTTTACAAATATCAGCTGATTAAGTCTGTATTTCAAGTATTTAATATTTTGCTGCTGAAATTCCTTTTTCATATAATTCTATTAAGTACCTCATAAACAAAGTTTGCGCTTTGTTCTCTTACATTATTTCTTCCGATGTTTCCGAAATATTTCGTATAGCTTACAACATTTCCGTTCACATAAAAGCCGAAGCACACCATACCTACCGGCTTGTTTTCAGTTTCGCCTGTCGGTCCTGCGATACCGGTTACACCGACTCCGATTTCACTTTGAGCTTTTTTTGCGACGCCGTAAGCCATCTGCCTTGCAACCTCCTCGCTTACGACGCCGAAATCAGATATTGTATCTTCATCAACTCCGAGAAGCTTTACCTTCGCCGAATTTGCATATGTAACGAAGGACATATCAAGAACAGCCGAAGCGCTTGAAACCTCGACAAGCTTTGCGCAGCAAAGACCTCCGGTGCATGACTCCGCAAAGGATATGTGATAGTTTTTATTTTTAAGCTTTTCTACAACCTGTTCCTGAATAGTCATATCATTAATCAATTCCATTTTGAATTTTTGCTGCAGTAAGTGTGTTTTGCATAAGCATAGAAATTGTCATCGGTCCTACTCCGCCCGGAACGGGTGTGATATAACCGCACTTGTCAAATACGTCGTCATAGTCAACGTCACCGCAAAGTTTACCGTTTTCATCTCTGTTCATACCGACATCAATTACAACAGCACCCTCTTTTACCATATCTGATTTAACAAATTTTGCCTTACCGATTGCAGCAACGAGAATGTCAGCGCCGCTTGTGATTTCAGAAAGATTCTGTGTTTTTGAATGTGTGATTTCAACGGTTGCGTTTTCATGAAGAAGAAGCATAGCCATAGGCTTTCCTACAATATTACTTCTGCCGATAACAACAGCTTTTTTGCCCTCAACGCTTACGCCTGTTGAGTGAATAAGCTCCATAACGCCTGCGGGTGTGCAGGGAAGAAAATGATAGTCGCCAATCATAATTGCTCCAACATTTTCAGGGTGGAAAGCATCAACATCTTTAATCGGTGCGATAAGATTTATTACTTCCTTATCATCAAGATGCGACGGAAGCGGAAGCTGGCAGAGAATACCGTTTATTTCCTTTTTCTCGTTGAGCTGCTTAACAAGCGCATTAAGCTCTTCCTGTGTAGTATCTGCGGGAAGGGCATATTTTTCGCTGTAAAATCCCACCTCATCGCAAGCCTTTTCCTTGTTCTTAACATACACCTGTGACGCGGGATCGTCACCTACAATTATAACAGCAAGTCCGGGAGTTATGCCTTTTTCCTTAAGTTTTGCAGTTTCATCCGCAACTCTTTTACGCACTTGCGCAGATACAACTTTACCGCTTATAATTTCTGCCATAACTATTCTCCTTTATTTTCAGTCTTTGAAATTCCTCAAAAGATATTTGCCTTGAATTTCAGGCTCAACTTCAAGCCTTTTCGGCAGCGTACCTTTTTTGTATTTAACCATATATATCACAAAGAAAACAAGCGCTGCCGCAACGATTACAGCGGAGAGGAGCTGACTTGCTCTTATGCTCGTTGAACCTATATAAAGCGAGTCAGTACGAAGTCCTTCGACAATCATTCTTTCAAATCCGTACCACACGCCGTAAAGCATAAACACCTCACCCTTAAAGCGTCTTTTCTCCGTCACAATAAAATGAAGAAGGAAAAAGCCGATAACACACCAGACGCTTTCGTAAAGGAAGGTCGGATGAACGGGAACATCGGGATTAACCTCCATTCCCTTCGTTGCGAGAAGCTGCTGCGACGCTTCAAGCGTGTCGTGAATCTTTTCGCTCCACATCCTAAACGGTGCAGTCGAGGTATTGGAGCCAAACGCCTCCTGATTAAAGAAATTACCCCATCTGCCTATTCCCTGTCCTATCAAAAGTCCGAGAGAACCGAGATCAAGGAGATTAAAAAAGTTTATCTTGCCAACCTTGCAACCGATTACAGCACCTATTAAAGCTCCGATTATACCGCCATAGATTGCAATACCGCCGTTCCATATCATAGGAATTTCGGAGAGGTGCTGACTGTAATAATCCCATTCAAACACAACATAGTACACTCTTGCACAGATAATTCCGAAAATAGTTCCCCATATGAGAACATCGGTCATACCATCAAGGCTCATCTTCCATTTGTACGCCATTCGTCCGCCGTAGAGCACGGCAAGGGTAAAACCGAATGCAATTATAATTCCGTAAAATCTTACCTCGTGTCCAAAAAGGGTGAAGGCAACTGAAGGAAGGTCAAAATCAATGCCGAGTCCTTCAAAATAAACATGTGTAAAATCGCTCATAATTATCCCCTGACTACTGAAAGAGCACTGTAGTTTTCATCGAGCATATCGTCAAGCAGGCTTTCGACCTCTTTTTTTTCACAGGTTCTGTAAATTTCGGTTACCTCAAAGATGTCAAAGCCGTCAAAATATGCTCCCATTATTGCGTTTGCGATAGTGTCAACGTCGTTGAAGGACATAATTTCCTCGCCGTAAAGCGCTCTTCTTGCAGTTTCAAACTGTTCGTCGGTTATGCCGTTTTTTCGCAGATCATTTACTGCTTTCTTAATCTCACGGCTTACAGTTTCAGGGTCAGTACTCTCTCCCTCAAACATAACCGCTTCAAAGCCGAAGCCCGTAAAGTATTCCTTTGAAAAGCTTTCGTTAATTAGTCCCTCTTCAAAAAGCGTGTTATAAAGCTCCGAGGTGTTTCCGGCAAGGATTTCAAGAAGTATTGAAACGAGAACTCTTTTTCTTACATCCTGAACATTTTTCTCGCACTTTTCTTTATATCCGAAGGAGAAAACAGGCATACTCATAGCAAGCTTATATTCCTCAAAATCAGATACAATTTCCCTCGGCTCATCCTCAAAGGAGCGTTCAATTTTTAGCTCGGGCGCTTTTTCAAGCATTCTGTCGCATACGCTTAACACCTGATTTGGAGTAACGTTGCCTGTAACTACAAGAGCCATATTGTGAAGATTATAAAATGTGTTGTAGCAGTCATAAAGAAGCTTGTCCGTAATCTCTGAAATGGATTCAACCGTACCTGCAATATCAATTCTTACAGGGTGGTTGTGGTAAAGCAGTCTTAAAAGATTGAACATACTCATCCACGACGCAACATCGTAGTACATAGTGATTTCCTGCCCGATTATTCCCTGCTCCTTTTCAACCGTTTCTTTGGTGAAATATGGGTGAGTTACAAAATCGAGAAGTATTTCAAGCGAAGCCTCGAAATTATCGCTGCACTGGAAAAGATAACAGGTTCTGTCAAACGAGGTGTACGCATTTGCCGAAGCACCTGTTTTTGCATATCTTGCAAAGGCGTCAAGGTCCTCGCTTTCAAAAAGCTTATGCTCAAGAAAATGCGCGATGCCCTCCGGTACAACTGTCCACTCGTCTGAATCCGAACGCTTGAAACGTGTGTCAATTGAGCCGTACTTTGTGCCAAAGAGAGCATATGCAGAAGTATAATTTTCTTTAGGCATTACAAATATTTTAAGTCCTGATTTATGGTCTATTTCATAATACTTTTCACCAAGGGCGGATGATATAATCTCTTTCATTACTTTTCCTCCTTTGGTGATGATAATTTATATATCGTGTCAAGCGATATAAGCGACGCACATTTGAGCACCTGCTCTTTAGTCACGCCCGAATTAAGCTTTGCCGACATTTCCGGCGATTTAATTTCGTCGTCTGTAATCTGCATATAATACCAAGCGCTCAGAAGATCGGGAGCATCATTTACCGAGTTAAGAGTGTCGCTGAGTGAAATCTTTGACGACGCAAGTTCCTCGTCAAAATCACCCTTTTTAATGATTTCAAGCTGGTTCAAGATTTCGTTAACAGCCTTGTCCATATTTTCTTCATTACAGCCGCACTGAATCATAATTGCACTTTTCTGGCGGTTATAACGTGCTGAGCAGTAATAGCAAAGGCTCATCTTTTCCCTTACGTTTGCAAAGAGCTTTGAGTAAGGACCGCCGCCGAACACATCTGTAAATGTGCGCATTGCGCTTGTCAGCTCATCATCACTTTTAAGATTAACTCTGAAGCCGAGAACAAGCTTACCCTGCTTGACGTCGATTCGTTCCATATACTCTTTAACCTTGTCCGCTTTTTCAATAAACACAGCTTTTTTAAGCGGTTTATAATTTCTTGAAATATTATTAAGCTCTTCCGTAATATAAGCCGAAAGCTCATCAGGATTTGCAGTGCCGACAACGGTTATCATAATCTTTGCAGTTGAAAGAAGATTTTTCCACGCATTAAAAACATCCTCGCAGTTAACATCCTTTACCTGCTTTTTTGAGCCGAAACGACCGATTGCATATGGCTCGCCTTCAAACATAAGCTCTTCCGCTTTGCGAAGAACATAGGTACGCTTTTCGTTTTCCTCGGCTTCAATCTTCTGGAGAATTATTCTTTTCTCCGCCTCGACATCATGGCTTGAAAATCCGCCGTTTTCAAGGTGCGGGTGAAAAAGCATCTGGCAAAGAAGCTTTGCACATTCAAACGAAATGCTTTCGCCGTCGATTGAAAACCTATCGTCAAGACAAGTCGCGGAAAGGCGAAGCACCTGGCACTCACCCGACTTGAAAACAGCAGGTGTGATTGACGCGCCATAAAGATTTGAAAGACGTCTGTTCATTGAAAGAAGCGACGGATACTTTTCACATTTTCGTGAAAGGAGGCTTAAAAGCACAGCATTTGCGCTTGCATTATCACTAAGTTCTGTTGCAAGGCAGACTGATATTTCATTAGTTTTGAATTGGTCTGATTTTACGCTGACAACAGAAATGCCGTCAGTAATTTCCTTTTGCTCGAAGTCCAATTTTTAATCCCCCGTATTAAAAACAATACATAATTATTACTAATATAACATATTATTTACAAAAATTCTACATATATTTATAAATTTGTATATTACATTAGAAGATAAAGAAGAGCAAGAATAATTTTATTGTCAGCCTTTTCTTTTGAAAGAAGCATAACTATTGCGAGAATCAAAAAGAAGGAATCATCTTTCTCGCCTTGAACTTTTGGCTTTTCGGTATTTTCGCTTTGGAGCACTGTGCTATCCTTAAAACGATTTGCTTTTTCGTTCATCTGGCGAACTCTTTTTTTAGCCTCTTCAATTTCGCTGTCAAAAGTCTGCATTAAAACAGCTCCTTTAAGTACGGAAGTATTTCAAAAAGCTGAAGCATTTTTATGCTTTGGTCGGCTCTCTGCCTTTTTTCTTCACTTAAGTAAGGCTTAAGGGCGAGAATTAAACCTGCGTCCTTTGAGCCTGTATTGTTCATCTTATTCATAATTTTCTTTGCCTTCATCAGCATTTCGAGCTCGCCGCTATCGGCAGCAGGCAATGTTTTTTTCACACTGCTTTCCGGCGGCGCATCTGCGTTCATAATCGAATTTGCAAGAAGCTGCAGGCGTTCTATATCTTCATTTGAAAGTGATGACACAATATCATTTATATTTTCAATATCCATATTATTTTCCCTTTGTAAGCTTTTTCATTAGCTCCTTCGCCTGAGGAGTGTTAAGCATTTCCTGAGTTTTTCTTTTATCCGAAAGAATTGAATTGAGCTTAACCTTGGTTTCAGGCGTCAGGTTTTTGTCGATAAAGCTTTGCATATCCCCTTTTTTTGCTTCTTCAAAAAATTTGTTTATATCAATATTCTTTTCTTTCATTGAATTATTTTCCTCCTTCTATTATAATTATATTAAATTCTATGATTTTCGGGAGTGATTTATGAATGAGAATGGTTGTCCTTTCTGACTCTCATAACGCGAGAAAAAATCTTTTTGAGATAGTTGAAATGCATCTTGATGACGCTGATTTGTTTATCTTTCTCGGTGACGGTGAAAAGGATTTTGACGAAATACTTTTGTCATATCCGGCTATAAGATATGAAAGAGTAAGCGGCAACTGCGACTGGTCAAGCAATTATCCCCCTTCAAAAGCAATTACCTTTAACGGCAAGAAGGTATTTTTTACACACGGTCATCCTTACTATGTCAAGCATGGGTATGAGATGATAAAAGAGCATGCTAAAAACATCGGCGCTGACATCTGCCTTTTCGGTCACACGCATATTCAGTACAGTGAATACTGCGACGGCTTTTCAATAATGAATCCCGGTTCGGTCAGAAACGGAAAATACGGTATGATAGACGTCCTGCCGTCAGGAGTAATGCTGATAGAGTGTAGTTTATAAAAACAAAAAGTTAACCCCGCAAGGTGCATACCCTGCGGGGTTTTTATTTGGGGGTTATTCAAATGTAAATTCGCCGTCTTTGAAATCAACTGTACATTTTTCATTCAGCTTATTTTCAAGTATAAGCTCGGAAAGCTTATCCTCAATCTTTGTCTGAATAGCACGGCGCAGAGGTCGTGCTCCGTAGACCTTGTCAAAGCCTGCGTCAGCAAGATGTGAAATTGCAGATTCTGTAAATTCAATTTCAGTTCCGAGCTCTTTGAGCTGCTTCGAAAGAGTTTTTAACATTCTTCTTGCAATCTCTTCAATGTCCTTCTTTTCAAGCTGATTGAACACAATAATCTCATCAACACGGTTGAGAAATTCAGGCTTGAAGGTGTGGCGTAAATCCTCCATAACAAGCTCTTCTATGCTCTTGTTTTCGTCCTTTTCGCCGCCGAAGCCGAGCGAGGATTTAGATGTGGTAATCTTTGAAGCTCCGACATTTGAAGTCATAATGATAACAGCGTTTTTGAAGCTTACCTTCCTGCCCTGCGAATCGGTGAGAATACCGTCTTCAAGAATCTGAAGAAGGATGTTGAAAACATCGGGATGAGCCTTTTCAATTTCGTCGAAGAGAACTACCGAATAAGGTTTTCTTCTTATTTTTTCAGTAAGCTGTCCGCCCTCGTCAAAGCCGACATAACCCGGAGGAGAGCCTACAAGCTTTGAAACGGTATGCTTTTCCATATACTCGGACATATCGAGCCTTATTATTGCGTCTTCATCGCCGAACATCGCCTCGGCAAGAGCCTTACAAAGCTCCGTTTTACCGACGCCTGTAGGTCCGAGGAAGATAAACGAGCCGATAGGTCTTTTCGGATTCTTAAGTCCCGCTCTACCACGGCGGATTGCTTTTGCAACTGCGGATACAGCCTTATCCTGACCGACAATTCTCTCGTGGAGAATTTTCTCCATATTAAGAAGTCTCTCTGACTCTTCCTTAGTAAGCGTTGTAACGGGAATTCCTGTCCACGAGGAAACGACCGACGCAATATCGTCAACCGTGATTTCCTTAACCTCGTGCGAAGAAAGATTTCTCCACTTTTCCTTTTCCTCATCAAGAAGAGTTTTAAGCTTATTTTGCTTATCACGAAGCTCTGCAGCGTATTCAAAGTTCTGATTTCTTACAGCAGAAGCCTTTTCCTCCTCAATTGATTTAAGTTCCTTTTCCATTTCCTTAAGATTGTCCGGAACGGTCTGTGACTTAAGTCTTACGCGTGAGGCTGCCTCGTCGATAAGGTCGATAGCCTTGTCGGGAAGAAATCTGTCAGCAATATATCTTGAAGATATTTTTACTGCGCTTTCGATTGCATCATCGGGTATTTTAACCTTATGATGAGCCTCATACTTGTCACGAAGTCCTTTAAGGATTTCAATTGCTTCTTCCTCCGTCGGCTCGCCGACCATTACCGGCTGGAAACGCCTTTCAAGCGCAGCATCCTTTTCGATATTTTTCCTGTATTCGTCTATGGTTGTAGCGCCGATTACCTGAAGCTCGCCTCTTGCAAGCGAAGGCTTAAGAATATTCGCTGCATCTGTTGCACCTTCGGCAGCGCCCGCACCCATAAGAGTGTGAACCTCATCAATAAACAGAATAGTATTCTTGTCGGCGATAACCTCGTCCATGGCTTTTTTAATTCTTTCCTCAAAATCACCGCGGTACTTTGTACCCGCTACCATTGAGGTAAGGTCGAGTGCAACTATAGTTTTACCTGACAAAAGCTCGGGAACCTCGTTTTTAACTATCTTAAGTGCAAGCCCTTCAGCTATTGCGGTTTTACCTACTCCGGGCTCGCCGATTAAACAAGGGTTATTTTTTGTTCGCCTTGAAAGAATCTGAATTACTCTTTCTATCTCCTGCTCCCTACCGATAACAGGGTCGATTTTGCCTTCTCGTGCAAGGGCGGTTAAGTCCTTGCCGAACTCATCAAGAGTAGGTGTTTTAGACTTGGGATTTTTACCCTTTTTGTTATGTGTGCCATGGTCTGACGCACTTGAGCTAAGTTCTGAAACAAGCTCTTCAAACAGCTGTCTTTCGTCAACGCCGTTTTCATTCAGAAGTCTTACTGCATATGAATCGCTTTCCTGAAGAAGAGCAAGAAGAATATGGTGTGTGTCAACGAATGAATTTCTCATACCTCTTGCTATCTGAAAAGCAACGTCAAGAACCTTTTTACTTCTCGGGCTGAAATCGTCGGGCGAAAGCTTTGCAGGAGTTCCGACGCCGACAGTTTCTCTTATAAAGTTTTCAACAACCTCATCATCAATGCCCTTTGAATCAAGTATTGATGAAGCGATACTGTCGTTTATTTTTGTAAGTCCTAAAAGAATATGTTCACTACCGATGTAGTTGTGGCCAAGGGACTCTGCACACTTTATAGCATGGTTGAGCGCCTCGTTTGCGTTTTGTGTAAAATAGTTGAATCTATACATAGTACATACCTCCTATAATCCGGAGATGTATGCAGTTATGACTGCAATATGAGATTACATACTCCGTTAAGGTTTTCAAGTTGAGCCTCTTCTGTTATGCCGAGGCTGATATTATTGGTAATTTCAAATATATCACCGTTTTCGTCAAATAACGGTTTGATGGTGAAGCCAAGCTTTGAAAGAGTTCTTGAAAGCGAAGGAATTGCTCCGTTTGTTTTTAACTCAGGCAGGCTCATAACAAGCGATGAGATCATACCGGTTCCGAGATACATAGGGCTTGCAGTGAGGAAGCCGAGCTTTTTATCAAAAGCTATAACAAGGCTGTCGATAAAAATGTTGTCGATAAAATCAGCCTTTTTGTATAACTCTCCCAGCATTTGACCTTCGCCCGTTACGCATATTTTAATATGCTCCTTCGAGCAGAGAAGAATACTTGTGCTTTTATCCTTTGATATAAGGACGGCGCTATATCCACTCTCCCTTGCTTCGTCAGGAGTTATAACGCCGGACTGAACAAGCGAAAGCTTGTCGTACTCGCTCAATGCCGGCAGTTCGAGCATATCAAATTCGCCTGCAAGCTTAGAATTCTGAAGAGATGCAAATATCTTTTTTGCAACAGATTTTCTGGATTCGTCGCTAAGCCTGTGGACAAATGGAGTTTTGTCAAGATTTCTGTAAAGCCTTATTTTTGAAGCAAGAACCTTACTCTTGCTGCCTTCACCGTTTGAATTACTCATTGTTACCCTCCATCTCGTTTATTTTGTCACGAAGAACAACTGCGTCTTCAAAACGCTGTTCCTTGACTGCCTGCTCAAGCTCTGCTTTAAGCGAATCAAGCTCGCTCGGCTTTTTCTCCTCTTTAACCTCGCTCTTCTTTTCTTCATTTTCCGAGTAAGAGATGAATTTGCCTATATGCCTTGTTTTCGAGTGGAGCTTTTCAATAGAAGGCTCCAGCTTCTGCGAGAATTTGTCATAACAATCGCTGCAGCCTACCTGTCCGCTCTTAACTATGTCGTTAAAAGACGAACCGCAGGTATTACATCTGTCAACGCCGGAAAGGGCGTTCATAGGGCTTACGCCCGCTCCGAGGAAGCTTCCGAGAAAGCTGTCGGCAAAGAACTCGCTCATTGACGGCATTCTGAAATCGTCCATAACACCGAGCTCCTGTGCGCACTCCTGACAGAGATGCATTTCCTCCTTTTGTCCGTTGATATTTCTTTTGATATGAGTTGTAGCCTCATTTTGATTACAATGTTGACATTTCATAATAAAGTCCTCCTTTATTTTTTAATTACGACGCCAAGATCAGAAGCATCTGCTTTAACTGGCTTGCCCTGATTTTATTTTTGGCAGTTTCGTCAAGCCCTTTGAAATTTGAATCCGAAATCACGCTCAGCATAAGCTGGGCTGCTCTGTCGCCGATAATGTTTTGATTGTTCAAATTATATATATGCGCTCTTGCTGTTTTTTCGTCAATCGAGTTGCCGATTGAGTTTATCAGAGAAGTCAGCGCATCCTCTCTGCTTGATGCACGAGTGATCAGTATATAACCTCCGCCTCCCCTTCTTGATTCAATAGTATATCCCTGCTCGGGTGTGAAACGGGAGGTGATGACGTAGTTAATTTGACTTGGTACACAACCGAGCTGTTGAGCAAGGTCGTTTCGCTGAATTTGTACCGTTGAGGTGTTGTCATCAAACATATCAAGAATCATATCAGCTATTACATCACTGAGTTTCATTTTTTAATCACTTCCTTTAGTCTGGTCAAATCCGTCAAAGCTTAAACGCATTTTGTTAATGCTTTTCTGCTGATTACGGCTTGCAGTAAAAATTTTGTACTGCAACACGTCTGCCGCAGGTCTGACTTTCTTTGACCTTCTATGGTTATATTAGCACAAAGGTCAGGAAAAGTCAAGAACTTTTTTGACTTTTTTTGACCTTTATTTTTAGACTGTAAAACTCGGAAGCACACATCAAAAAATCAATTCAGTATTAATATATTTTATTAGTACATCTTGTTTTTTTCTTATAGATAGTTTATATTATAATTGTTGAATAAATTATTTTTAAGGAGAGATAGAATATGAAAAAGTCAATCAGATTAATTTCGCTTATTCTTTGCTTATTATTTGTTTGCAGCACAGCTTTTGTTGCAAGTGCTCAAGTAGATACAAGCGATTTTGAAGGAGATGAGGTTCCCGTTGTCGTAAAGCCTGAAATGGGCAACTGGGGTTTAACAGCTCAAGAGCGTTTCAGAGTTGAAGACCAAAACATCTGGGCAGTTAGCGAAAACGCAGACGCAGTTGAAATTAACGCTGCTGCAAACTCGGCAGGTGAAGCTTATCTCGATACAAACGAACCACAGATGGTATATGTTCCAAACGGTACTCATAATATCACCCATTATATCTGGATACCGGAAGGCGTAATCCTTGCAAGCGAAAGAAATTGCTACTACAACGTTACAGAGAAGGTACAGACGGTCGTATGGCTCTACGGCTCGGTTTACGGCGGTAAGTTCAACGGCAACAACAAGGCCGGTCAGATGATCAGATTCCGTGAAGCCGACTACGAATGGCCAAGCGGTAATGTTCTTTACACAACAATTAACGACTGTACCTTACAGGCGGTAGTTGCTCTGGGTAATGTTACGGGTGACGTAAACGTATGCAACAACACAATGAATAATGCGCTTGACGGCGTGTGCTCAATGTACGGAGCAACAATCAAGTTAATCGACAAGAATACAATTTCGCGTACGACTCAGTCGGGTGTCGATATCACTCACGCAAATGTTGTAACAATTTCTAACAATACAATTTCAAATGTAACCGGTCACGGCATAAGCACGGATACCGAGCAGAATGCCGATCACGCATACTGCCGTATCACCACAATTGACGGTAACAAAATAACAAATGCAGGCCACCATGGTCTTTATCTTGAAAAGAACTGCGTTGTAACGGGTAATGTACGCAACAACGTTATCAGTAACTCAACTCTTAACGGCGTTTGCATTGGTGACTACGCAAGCATCGGTAACATCAATAACAATAAGTATTTCTACCAGAACACAGTTCAGGGCTCAAAGCTTTCAAACATCAGCGTTGGCGGTAAGAACTCCGTACTCGTTATGGGTTCAAGAAACTATATAAGACACAGCGAGAGTGCGGGTATTGCTCTCGGTTCAACCGCAACCTGCTATATCTATGGTAGAGATACATATATTTACTTCAACGATATGAACGGCGTGCAGATGGCTGCAAACTCATACTTTTATGTAAAAGGCAGCGGCAGAACTTATATCACCTACAACCGTTGGGGCATCAATATGAATAAGGGCTGCACAACACGTCTTCAGAACACAACAATCAGAAGTAACAACTACGGCGCTGCATACTATGTAGCAGGCTCATCGCTGAGATATGTAACCTCAAACTGCTCAATCTCAGGCAAGATTTATTATAAGAGAGCGTAACAGAAGAATTAATAACAAGGTTAGATAAAAATATAAACTTATAAAACATATAATAGAAAACCACCTTGCCAAAAGGCAAGGTGGTTTTTTCAAAGTGTATCAAGAATTTTTGCAACGCCGTCATTCTCGTTTGTTTCCGTGATTATGTCGGCATTTTCAATAATAAGCGGCTTTGCGTTTTTCATAGCGACGCTTATCCCTGCTGCCTTCATAAACGAAAGATCGTTTTCTCCGTCGCCGAAAGCAATCGTATTTTCAATCGGGATATTAAGAAGAGTACAAAGCCTTTTAAGCGCTCTCCCCTTATCGACATCGCAGTGAGTAAGCTCAATATAAATGTTTTCAAGCTCGCAATACTGAATATCATCGTCATTTTCAATAAGCGACCTGAAAGTCTCACGTTGAGATGGTGATTTTGCAATGCAGAAAATTTCATCGGCACAAAGCCTGTTTTCTTCAAAATGGGAATACACATTTTCTACAACGCAGCGAGAAGAGGTTATATATTCCCAAAGAGGAGTACCGTAAAGCTCTGCTCTATGACGGGACATAGTCTTAGAGTCAACATATCCGTACCCTTCGGAAAATGCCTCACAGTAAAGCCCGCTTGAATTTGCGAGCGAAATATATTTAAGCGTTTTATCAAAGCTGAGCTGTTTTGAATATATTATTTCATTTTTCTCTATATCCGTAATATATGCACCGTTTGAAGTTACTATATATTTTAATGCGTCAAGCTTTTTAATAAAGTCGGGAACACCTGAAAGCGGTCTTCCCGTAATCGGTACGACCGTTATTCCCCTGTAGACAGCGCGGTTTATTGCATCAACAGACGCCTGACTTAAAGATTTGTCATTTCGAAGCAACGTGCCGTCAAGATCAATGCCTGCCAGAAAAATCTTTTCCATTAAGACTCGCTGAAATCCGTATCGAGTGCAACCTGGAACGTATATTCAGGATACTGTTTCTTTAGTGAAGCAGTAATCTCGTCGTAGACCGCTTTTCTGTCAGGCGCATCAAAGCTTACTACAACATCAAGTCGCATTGTTTTTTTCTCTTCATTTATATAAAAGCCGTGCATCTGCATAACATATTCATTTGAAAAGACGATATCTCTTACCTCTTTTTTAATACGAATTGCATTTTCGTCCTTAGTATTTATCGAGTATACGCCGATAGCGGTAAGAATAACATTGTGCTTCATATAAACCTTAACGCTTATCGCTCTTAAGAGCTCGTCAAGTTGTGATGCGGAAAATGTATCCGGAACCTCAATATGAACCGAACCGTTAAAGGTATCCGGACCGTAGTTGTTAAGAATAAGGTCATATGCTCCGTAAACGCCTTCAAAGGAGCACACGGTTTTCTTAATATCCCTTGCAAGCTCAACATCCACCCTTTCGCCAAGAATTGACGAAATAGCCCCTCTTAACATATCAATACCTGATTTAATAATAACTGCGGAAATTATTGCACCAAGCCATGCTTCAAGCGATACTCCCGTTATGAGATAAATCACAGCTGCAATAAGCGTTGAAGCGGAGATTACCGCATCAAGAGTTGCATCCTCGCCCGAATTGATAAGTGAAGAAGAATTAACCTTTTTACCGACTCCTTTAACATATCTCCCAAGGACGATTTTCACCAAAACAGCAACGCCGATAATAACTAAAGAGGTTGCGGAATAATCAGGGGTTTCGGGTGTGATAATCTTTTTTACCGACTCTACAAGAGAGGTAACACCGGCGTAAAGCACAATTACGGAAATTATCATTGCTGTAAGATATTCAATTCGTCCATGACCGAAAGGATGCTTTTTGTCGGCAGGCTTACCGGCAAGTTTTGTACCTATTATGGTTATTACTGACGAAGCGGCATCTGAAATATTGTTGACAGCATCAAGCACAACTGCAATTGAGTTTGAAAGAAGTCCGATTACAGCCTTGAAAGCGGCAAGAAGCACATTTGCAACAATGCCGACAATACTTGTTTTGATTATCTTTTTATCTCTGTCAAATGTAAGAGCCTCACCGTCGGAGCCTGTTACCATTTCTTTAATTTCCATAATGAATCTCCTTTTTTTATATAAAAGAATTATAGATAAAGATTTATAAAATGTCAAATAACTTAAAATTATATTTACATATTAAGCAAAAAAAGCTATTATATATTATATTCATAATTTCGGAGGGTAATATGTCAGAATATCAGATACTTAATGTAAAAACAGATTCGTTTGAAACGGATTATATAAAATTCGGAAGAGGTAAAAAACCGTTTGTTATAATTCCCGGATTGAGCCTTAAGAGTGTTATCGGCTCTGCCGCGGCTGTTGCAGGTGCGTACAAGGATTTCGCAAATGATTATACGGTATATGTAATAGACAGAAGAAAAGATTTACCTAAAGGCTCCGGAATAATTGACATGGCTGACGATACAGCAAATGTTATGAAAGCACTCGGAATTGAAGAGGCTTATATTTTTGCCACTTCACAGGGCGGTATGATTGCACAGTACGTTGCAATAAATTATCCGAAGCTTGTAAAAAAGCTTGTACTTGGTTCGTCTGCATCAAAAATATATGACGAGGCAAAGAAAGTTTTAACCGATTGGTCAGCTTTCGCAAAAGCCGGAGAGATAGATGCTCTCTGCCGTGATTTCGTTAAAAGACTTTATTCAAAGCCATTTGCCGAAAAATACGGCGAGCTCATCGTTAAGATGAACGCTGACGCAAGCAATGAAGAGATTGACAGATTTCTTACTTCTTGCGATTCGTTTGAGGGCTTTGACGTTACAGGTGAGCTTAACAAGATTATGTGTCCTACACTTGTTATCGGTTCAGAGGAGGACTGTGTTCTCACACCTGCCGCATCGTATGAAACCGCAAGAATTCTCGGCTGTGACATATATATGTACGGCGACGGATATCAGCACGCAGTATATGACGAAGCGCCTGATTACAAGGAAAGACTTTTGAATTTCTTTTCTGAATAAATGAGAATGTCCATTGGTAAACCGATGGACATTTTTATATTCTTAATTATTTTCAGCGTTCATAATTGCTTCAACCTTATCTTTATTCGTATAAAGAGTGCATCCGCCTATGTGATCATCCAAAAGGAGTCCCTCGTTCTGAAGAGCTCTGAATATTAAAAGCCATAGCCGTTCGTCCTTTTTATTATGCAATATATAATAGCCGTAAACGTAATAATGCACATTTACGGCTATCAGTATCGTGATAATTAATACTCTATTTCAGGTTCAAAGGCAGGCATAAGCTCAAGCTTAAACTGATTTATCTTATGAAGTCGGTCGATTTTTTCTTTCTTTTCCAAGTCATCAATTTCGCCTGTTCTTATATAGCGGTCAAGCTCGGCATAAGTAAAGCCAAGGTTTTCCTCGTCAGTTTTTCCGCAAAGTCCGTCAATCGGAACCTTGTGCACAAGAACATCCGGAAGCCCGAGAAGAGTCCCTATTTCCTTCATTTCAGCAACGGTAAGATGTGAGCACGGACTGAAATCACCGGCAGCATCGCCGTATCGTGTCGAATAACCAACCCAGTCCTCTGAAAGATTACAGGTGTTTGCAACTCTGCCGTTATGGCTCTGTGAAACCGCATAGAGAGTTGACATCCTGATTCTCGGCGGAAGGTTTGTCCTGCTTTGAGGTGAAAGGTCAAACGGAATACTGTTCGTAAGTCCTTCTACTGCATCCTTAATATTGACAACATAATGCTTTATACCAAGGTGGCTGACAAGAAGCTTTGCCATATCAATATCACTTTGCTCACCGCACGGCATAAGAACGCCGATAACCCTGTCTTTTCCGAGCGCTTCGACGCATAGTGCAGCGACGATGGAACTGTCCTTACCGCCGGAAATACCGACAATTGCATTGCAGCCCTTACCGTTTTCCTCAAAGAAATCTCTAATCCAGTTTACACATTCGTCCTTAACCTTTTTGGCATTAAACATAATAATATCCCTCTTTGTCAAGCTTTACGCATATTAGGTGCATTATCGCTCGCTATTAAAGCACCATTAGTACACGCTGTAAGCTCAGTAAATCTTTTTAATTATATCACACAAAAGTCACAAAATCAAACAAACTAAATTATTATATTATTTATTTGACATATTTTGTAAAAAATGTAATAATATATATGGAAATAAAATATTATGAAAGGAGAAATACTATGGATACATATGAACAATTTGCTCAGCTTCCCGTTGGCGCTCAGATAGTTTCAGGTATATGTGCATTTATTGTTGTAGTTCTTTCAATCATTGCTAACTGGAAACTTTTTGAAAAAGCAGGCGAGGCAGGTTGGAAGGCAATTATCCCGATTTACAACATTTACATTCTTTGTAAAATTGTTGACGGTAACGGATGGAAATTCCTTCTTCTTATAATTCCTGTTGTTAATTTTGTCTATACGATAATCTTAAACCTCAGAGAAGCTAAAGCATATGGCAAGGGCGTTGGTTTCGGTATCGGATTAATCTTCTTCCCGACAATCTTCACACTTATCCTTGGCTTTGGTTCTGCTCAGTACGTTGGTCCTAAGGGGCAACCGAAAGTTCAGTAAGAGTAAAAAATTATCCGACAAGGTTTCTGCCTTGTCGGATTTTTTTAGTGACAAACGGATAAGCAGATGATATAATAGCACCGAAAAAGCACGAGGTACTATTTATGAAAAACAAGACGCTGACAATTCTTATTTCGGGATATTTAATTATAACGGTATTAACTTGGATAGTTGTAATACTTGCAGGTCGCACATATGACCTCTATATTCCAAATGCCGAGAAAAGTGAAAATATAGTAATTGAATATTCACAGGAAGGAATCATCGAGCTTAAAGACCAGAGCTATGAAAACGGATATACACACCTCACATTCAAATCTCTGAGAAAAGGAAATGTAAATTTAAGCACAACAATTCACCATATCAACACTGATGAAAACGGATTATATACAACTTACTATTCCGATATTAAGGTAACGCCGCTCAAGACGATAATAATATCAGGCGTTGACTTTTGCGGTTATCAGTATCTATGTCTTGGCTTTGCGATTATAGACCTGTTTACTATGATAGTATTCTTTAAGCAGTTCAGATACAGAAAAAAGCACCAGTTTTTCTCATACAGGACTGTTATCGACCTGACTATTGCAGTATTTTTTACAATGCAGTTTATGATACTTTCTTCAATTCTTGCCGCAAATACTCTGTTTCCGTATATTGTTGACGCATATATGATGTATAATTTTGCCGGACTTGCAACGTCAATTATTTTTATAGCATCACTACCTATAAGCCTTGCTTTCGCAGGATTTCTTGCGGTGAGTAATCTTGTGCTCATAAAAAAAGAAGGGCTCGGTAAAAACAATCTCTTTGCGTTTTTCATAAGTGCAATAATTATTACCGGAAGTGCTTTATGTATATTATTGCTTATTAAAAACCCTAATTCCGTTTCCGCAACGCTTACCGATGCAACGCAGACTGCTATGCGTTGCATAGTATCAAGCTTATTTATATACTTTCAGCTTCTCCTGTTTTCAACACTTTACTGCACCTTTTACGCATCACGGCACGAGCCGAAGCGAAATCAGGATTTTATAATAATTCTTGGTTGCCAGATAAGAAGTGACGGGACTCCCCTACCTCTTCTTCAGGGGAGGATTGACAGAGCCATAGAATTTTACAATAAGCAGATTGATGAAACGGGAAAGCAGGCTCATTT
This sequence comes from Ruminococcaceae bacterium UBA7030, assembly GCA_002494125.1. GTDB lineage: Bacteria > Bacillota > Clostridia > Oscillospirales > Acutalibacteraceae > Eubacterium_R. The sequence goes on from DLBD01000016.1 coordinate 18,906, forward strand.
TATTGCATCGGGAGGTCAGGGAAGCGACGAGATAATACCCGAAGCACAAAGTATAAAAAATTATCTCGTTAATAAAGGTATTGATGAAAGTCTTATTTATACAGAAGAAAAATCGACAAACACACTTGAGAATATGCTGTTTTCCAAAGAGATAGCAGACTCTGTTAAAAAGAACTCGAACATTCTTTTTTCGACGACCAACTATCATATTTTCAGGAGCGGTATTTACAGCGCAAAAGCAAATATGCAGGCAGACGGAATAGGGGCTAAAACAAAGTGGTATTTCTGGCCAAACGCACAAATAAGAGAGTTTATCGGCCTTAATGCAAATGAGTTCTTAATTAATCTTTTGTTTGACGCAATAGCAATCGGCACAACAGTTTTCGTTTCAAATATGCCTTCGATTATCAATTTAATATTCAGATAAAAAATAACACTCTGAAGGAGCACCTAAAGGCGAGGTGCCCTTTAAGAGTGTTATTTCTTTTTCGGACGTCTTGTATTAATAGTTGAGCCGAGAAGTATTTTTGAATCGCCGAATTTGTTACGTATACTATCAACCGCAGCGTCGAGGTTTCTCTTTTTGTCAAGCTCGTCATTATTGCTGCCGAAGAGCGAAAGCTGTTCACCGCTTTCCTTAGTTATATCTCCAAGGGATACGCCGATAAGTCTGAGCGGTGATTTTCCGTTCCATGCTTCACGTAAAAGCTCTTTTGAAACATCATATATATCCTTTGTAATATCAGTTGGAAATTCTGACTGGCGCTGGTGCGTTTTAGTTTTGAAATGGTTGTCACGAATTGTGACGCATACATTATACGCCCTTGCGCCGTCAGCTCTCATTCTTGATGCGGCAGCGTCTGAAAGTGCGAGAAGGAGCCGGTCCGCTGACGCGAAATCCGTTACATCCTCATCAACGGTAATTGAATGTCCGTAGCTTTTAACCTGTCTTTGCTTCGACTCAACAGGCGAATTATCAATGCCGTTTGCAAAACTGTGCATCTGCTCGCCTGCTTTGTTGCCGAGCATGGATTTAATCACGTTTATATCGGAATGAGCAAGATCGCCTATTGTACGAATATAAAGGCTTTCAAGCTTTTGAGCGCTCGCTTTTCCGAGAAAAAGTAAATCACGCACGGGAAGAGGCCACATTTTTTCTTCAATCTCATCATCAAAAAGAGTATGCACTTTGTCAGGCTTTTCAAAATCGCTTGCCATTTTTGCAAGAAGTTTGTTACTTCCTACGCCGACATTTACGGTAAAGCCAAGCTCGTTTTTTATTCTATCCTTAAGCTCATACGCAGTTTTAATAATATCGGGATAAAGGTGCTCCATACCGCTCATATCAAGGAAACACTCGTCAATAGAAAACTCCTCAACGCTTGGCGAATACTGACGGCAGATATCCTTAAACGCCTTTGAATATTCGCTGTAAAGGCTGAAATCGGGCGGAGTTATTTTAAGGTTCGGGCATTTTCTCAATGCCATTGAAATCGGCTCGCCGGTATTTATCTTTTACGCCTTTGCGGGGA
>DLBD01000084.1 GCA_002494125.1 Ruminococcaceae bacterium UBA7030
TTGGTATGACAACGAGAACTCTTACACATCACAGATGGTAAGAACAATCAAGTACTTCGCAGAGCTTGGTTAATCGAAATCCAATAAACAATTAAGGCTGTCCGACGGACAGCCTTTTTTATTTACTCTTATTCAAATATTTCTTCAAATTCTTCCTTCGAAAGCGTTTCTTTTTCTATAAGAAGGTTTGCGGTTTTTTCAACATATTTCCAGTTTTTCTCAAGGCTTGAAACCGCATTTTCCCAAGCTGCTTCAAGAACGCTTTGCGCTGATTTCATAACCTCTTTTTCGCCCTGCGCGGAAAATATACGGTAGTCGATACCGGTGCTTATTGAAACGCAGGAAACCGCAAGTTCAGTTGCATCCTTTATATCTTTATTTGTACCGCTTGAAATCTTTGAAGCGTCCTTACCTGAAAGAAGAAACTCACTTGCCCTTCCGCCGTAGCACACGGCGATTTTATTTTTTATATCTTCAACAGTCAGATAATTAATGTCCTCTGTATTATCAATGAGCGTAAACCCGCCTGCACCGGAGGTTGTCGGACGAATTGTGACAAGCGAAATCTCACTTTTTGAAAGGAGCCTGCCAAGCACGGCATGACCCGCCTCGTGATAGGCGGTAAGACATCTTTCGTCCTCATTCTGATTTGAGTGCTTTTTAACATTGCCTTTGACGGTCATCTGGATTATTGCCTGTTCAAAATCATCGGCGCAAACGGTTGTGCGGTTGTTTTTGACGCAGGTAATAATTGCCTCGTTTACTATACATTCAATTTCAGAGGAGCTGCAGCCGTAAGTTCTGTTTGCAAGCGCATCAAAACTTACGTCGTCAGCCATATTCCGGTCTTTTGAATAAAGCTTTAACAGTTTAATTCTCGTCTGTTTATCAGGCGGTGCAATTACAAGTCGTCTGTCAAAACGGCCGGTTCTTACAAGCGCTTCGTCAAGGCTTTCCGCTCTGTTTGTAGCGGCTATTACCATTATTCCCTCGGAGGTATTAAAGCCGTCTATTTCATTGAGAAGGGCGGTGATGATTGTGTTCATCTCTCTGCCGGCAGCTGAATTGTCGCTGCTTCGTGCAGAACCTACGCCGTCAATTTCGTCAATAAAAATTACGCAGGGCTTATTAGCCTTTGCTTTTTTGAAAAGGTTTCTGACCTTTGAGGAACCTGCACCGACGAGCGACGAGCTGAATTCGCTTGCGTTAACGGCGATAAAATTAACTCCGGTTTCACCTGCAAAAGCTCTTGCAAGAAGGGTTTTGCCGTTGCCGGGAGGTCCTTCAAAAAGAATACCCTTTGGCAGTCTTGCGCCGCTTTGTTTGTATTTTTCATCCTTCATCATATCTGCAAGGAAAAGCAAATCTTCTTTGATTTCCTCCATACCTGCAACATCTGAAAAACGGGTTTTGATATTTTTACTGCTTTCAATATTATACTTTCCGCCCGGGTTAATCATTCGAAGAAGAACAAATATAAGCATTGCATAAATGAGTATTGAAAGATAAGGAATAATCTCACCCGAGATATTTCTCTCCTGAATTTCAATGTCAACGCCTTCGGACAAAAGCTCATTTCTGAACTGCTCATAGTCGGGATAGTTTGTATAATAAACCTTGCCGTCCTCAAGCTTATAGGTGATTTTGTCCGTTTCCTCGTCGATTTTTACCTCGTCGATTTCGTTGTTTTTAACCTGGCTTACAAACTGAGTATAGCTCACTTTTGTCTGCCCCATTTTTGCAAGCTTCGGCGAAAACAGCACAAGCGCAATAAGTAAAAATGACGCAATGATTACGGCGTATTTTGTAAATGCTTTCTTTTTGCTCTTTCCCATATTTCTCCTTGTTCAGATTAACTTAACAGCTCTTCTATTGAGTTTACAAGCCGGCAATTATGTATGACAAAATGGACTTTCGGAGATTCAATCTTGTTTACCGATACCCATTTACCGCTGTTAATATAGAAGTCAATGTTGTCAAAGCCGTCTTTTTTGCAGGTAGTAATTTTTGCCTTGCCTTTTTCTTCTTCAAGAAATTTAAGAAACTTTGACTCTTCGCCCTCGCGGTAGATTGTCATAAGTGGCTTTGCCAGTGAAAGAAGGTAATCTGCTTTTTTGTTATAATATTCCACCTGCTTTTTGCTTGTGGTGGTTGTTAACATTGTGGTTTCCTGGTTATTTGAAATACATTCCCCCTGCATTGCGGCAGAGCCTGAAACTGCAAGAATCTGTGACATCATATATACAGGCGTGCTTTCAAAATAGTAAGGGTTTATATTTCCTTTTATATAAAGCGGAAGCCAGCCCTTAAGACCGAGAAGCATTTCACTTACAGGACGGTTAATATTATGTATAAGGTCAAGTGAAATCCCTTTAGTTATGAGGGCATTCACGGCTTTGACAAGCTTGTCGAACTGGTCGGAGTCAACCTCTTTCATTGGTATGTCGCTGTATAAGAACATACGCCTTTTCGACTGCGACAAAACTGTATATCTGAAGAAATCTGCCTCTGCTTTTTTCATTCCGTCAATGCCGTAATAATGCTTGGTTATCTTTGGCATTATCGGGCTTGAGGGAAGCTTTTGCTCTCCAACAGTGTCAGCAAGGTTTACAATGCTTTCGTTGAAAGCATGAAGAAACTCTTCAACTTCCTTGCTTTTGTCGTCGATTGAAAGAAGCCATAGTTTTATCTGCTTTGCATAGTTTTCCTCGTCTGTAAGCTCGGTCTTTGCAATTCCCGTTACAGTGCTGACTTTTTCAAAATCATAGTCGCTGTTGTAGTGCCTTGTTATATAAGAAGCAACTTTTTGCGAAAAGCCTTCAGGGTCAGAGGGCGCTCTTGTTCCGTTTTTAATCCTTGATATAAACGATGCGTCATAGTTCATACTGTATGCCAGGTCGGAAACATTTATTTTAAGCTCCTGAATAATCAGGTTTAGCCTGAAAATAAATGCGTCCGTCTTATATCCCTTGGCGGGGATTTCCTCTTCAAATGCACGGCGGATTTCGTCTGCCTCTCTGCTGTTTGGCGCAAAGCCCGAAAGGGTGCAAATAGCGTCTATGATTGCATTGTATTGAACACTGCCATATCTTGGCGTACGCTTGTTGTTTATATATTTGCTGATTTGTGAGGGCGAGATGCCCGTAACCTCGGAAAGCTTTTTTGCGGTTATTTCAAGCTTGTCCAAATAGTGTTTCATCTGTATGCCAAAGCTCATAGTAATTCTCCTTTAGCGCGTATAATTATCCGATGACACTATTTTAATATATCTAATTAATAATTATCACAAGTTGCCTTATTTGTCAATGACAAATAAGGCAACTTAGTTGTTGAGAGGATAAAGATAACTTAATATGAAATTGACACTAATATAAAGGGGGAATCTTTATGAAGAAAACAATAGCGGTTATACTTGCCGCTCTTATGGTACTTACGGTTATGCCGATGACCGTATTTGCCGAGGAAAGCAGTATAAGTGAAATTGTTTTTACTGCAAAAGAAGACAAAGTAGTGTATGAATACACCAACGGCTATAAGGCTTACGATGAACGCGGCGAGTGGTTCTATTATTATATGCCGGATTTTGCAGTAGGAGATCAGCTCACCATTATCTATGATGACACAACTTCGGAAACCTATTATTATCAGAAGAATAATTCTGACTATACGGGCCACTTTGTTTCATCAAACGGTGAGAAAACACTTGACGACTACGACGTCAGAACTCAGTATGACAGTGAGTTTGAGCAAAGCTATGACAATCAGTACACATATGGAGAGTATACTTATTACGTAGCGCTTAATGATCCTGAAGTATCGGGTAACGAGGGATATTTCAAAACCTCTTGCGAGTTTACTTTCGCACCAAATCCCGTAACATCAATCGAGGTTGATTTTGCGCCGATTGTCCTTACTGAAAACAAGGACGGTCAGTATATGTATGACGGTAATTATGAGAGATATTTTAATTACCGCTTCAATTATTTTGTTGAGGGTAATAAAATAATACTTCATACTGCTGATGAGGATATTGTTTATACCTGCGCACAGACAACAAACAGTTACGGCCAGACCATACTTGATTTTGTTGACAAGAATGGCAACCTTTATCCCGTTGAAAGCTTCGTTTATGATGACGGGCAGCAAACAAACCACTGGACAGGCGGTAACACCTACAAGGTAAAGTACACCTATCTCGACCATTTTGAAACTACATTTGATGTAAGAGTTGATGAAGCGCCTACAGCTATATCCGTTGCCGGATACAAAGAGGGCTCGGCACTGAAGAACACCGGTGGTTATACTACAACGGACAGTTACGGCAGAAGTTATTACCGTTATGTAACACCGTCGCTTTGCTACGGCGACACAGTTCTTACCGTGACTTATCCGACGCAGGGCGAAAGGGTTTATCACGTTGAGTCAAGATATAACGAGGAGTTTGAATATACATATTATGTGTTTGTTGACAAGGACGGCAACGAGTTAACGGAATATGTCGGCGTTGTTGACGACCAGGACGAAAATCATTGGGACGTCGGCGAGCACACCTACCACTTTGAGCTTTACGGACTTTCAACGCAGGACTTCACATTTACTGTTGAGGAAGCGCCGATTGATTTTGAGCTTGACGGATACAGCGGCGGAAGTGCTCTTGAAAACGACAACGGTTATTATGAATATGATGATCACGGCGAAATGTATTACAAGTACTATTTGCCGGGAGTTTGTTCAGAGGGTGTAACTCTTACGCTCAAGTATTCAAATGCTCCCGATAAAGTTTATACCGCAACGCAGTTTTATGATGAAGACGGCGAATATTATTACTGGGAATTTTTGGATGAAAACGGCAACGCGCCGAACGGTTGCCCGTATGTTAATGATCCCCAGGGCTCAGAACATTGGGGTGTAGGCGAACACACATATACGGTTCGTCTCGGCGATATATCAAAGCAGTACACCTTTACCGTTGAAGAGGCTCCTTCGGATTTTGAAATTGAGGGATTTGACGGCGATGTAAGTGTTATGGAAAACACAAACGGTATGGTGAGTATCGGCGATGATGACGAGGAGTATTTTGAATACTGGCTTCCGGGTATTATTGAAGAGGGAAGAAGTTTAACCCTTAAATATTCAAGCGGCAAAGAGGTTGTTTATAACGCAGTTTTGAAACACGATGACGAGTATGATAATGATTACTTTGAGTTTGAAGATGCAGACGGAAACACTATCAATGTTTACGCTTATTCCGACCAGGATGAAAACCACTGGGGCGTAGGTGAGCATACATATTATGTAAACTGCGAGGGTGTTGTTAAAGAGTATACCTTTACTGTAACACCGGGCGCAGAGAGAGTTGAGTTTGAATTTGCACCTCAGTACAAAACGACCTTCTTTGAAAACACAGACGGATATTATGACGATGTATCCAAAACGTTTATTTATAATGTTCCGAATCCTGTTGAAGAGGGCAACGTTATCACGTTTTACTATCCCGAAGAATCAGGCTTGGAACCGACTGTATTTACTTGTCAGAGGGTGACAAATCCTAATAATCCGGATGATAATTATTTTGCATTCGTTGATGAAGACGGCAACGAGCTCGAAGAATGGATTCACTATACTTATGAACAGTTTGAAAGCCCGTTTGAGCTTGGCGAAAATCACGTTGCAATCTCGATTGGTAATTTTGAAGCAGAGGTTGTTTTTACAGTGCTCGGAGGACCTACGGGCATAGAATTCCAGCTTAACGGCAGTGTTGTAATTTATGAGGAAACAAGCGGTCATTACGAAACTGATGCGTCAGGTGAATCATTCTTCCGCTATGATTATTACGACGAAGTATTATTCCGTGAAGGAAATGTGATCACCCTTCAGTTTAGTGACGGCAGAGACAATATAGATTACGAGGCTGTATTGATTGAGCGTGAAGGATGGAGCGAAATACGGTATGTAAATGTTAATGACGAAAGCGATGTTCTTGACATATTTACAGCCGTTATTAAAGACACACAGTTTGATTATCACTGGGGTGTGGGTACACACACTGCAAACATCGTTTACGCTGACTGCTCCTGCGCATTTGATGTTACTATTGCACAAAGCAATGTTGCTTCAATAGTATTCAGCTATGCAGGCGACACTCCCGCACTTGCCGAAGGCGAGGATATGATTGAAAGATTTCCTGACGCTGAATCTCAGCCCGTTATGGTTTACGATTTAGGCAAGGCTATACTTCAGGACGGCAATACACTTACCGTAAATTATATTGACGAAACCTCAGAGGTTTACACAGTCAGATACGATGAGGAGCTTGATTTCTACGGCTTTATTGATGAGAATGGCAAAGTGCTTGACGCAAAATATGCAAGTATTATTGACGACCAGATTGAATCGCCATGGGAAAAGGGGCTTCATTCCTTCTCAATCTGCTATATGGGCGCTTATGCCGAGGCAGAGGTTTATATCGGTGAGCCTGAACCTGAAATTCCTTGGGTAATGGGAGTTGAGGTTTACGACCAAAACGGCAACACATATTCAGACGGTGACACAATTACGCTCTCTCCGGATGATTCAATATTTATCTATTTCATAACAGACCCGAGAAATGAAGAGCACGGCATATCACCGTTTGTCGGCTTCTCCGACGGCTTTTCGGAGGGCACGCTTACAACAGCCGGCTTTACCGTTGTAACAGGCGAGGCGACTGATTTCGGTTATGAGGTTGAGCACGAGGGAGCATTCGGCTTAAAGATAACTGCGAAAGACCTTATAGGCGGAACTAACGGTACTCTTGGTTATTACCTATATGAGCTTCCTAAGGATTGGAGCTGGGCTGATTTTAACAACTTTGATTTTGCAGGAACTCCTCGTGCTGCCGAGTATTCACTCGATTTCCTCGTTGTAAAAGAGGGCTGGAATTATGTTGGCGGAAATTGGTATTATGTTAAGAATAATGCTCCTCTTACAGGTTGGGCAAGCATTAAGGGAGTATGGTACTATTTCGACGCTGACGGAGTTATGCAGACAGGCATAACAAACGTAAAGGGCAAGGATTACTACCTTGCTGCAAACGGAGCAATGCAGACAGGCTGGATTAAGGAAACCTATGAAGACGGCTATTACAATTGGTATTACGCTGATTCAAACGGCGTTCTTCTCCGGGGCTGGCAGAAAATCGGCAACGTTTGGTACTATCTAATGCCGAATGAATACTTCATGATTTTCGGTACGGACGCAGAAATTAACGGCGCAACCTACCGTTTTGCAAAGTCGGGCGCAATGGTAACAGGCTGGCAGCAGATCTCTGCAGGCTGGAACTACTTTACAGCTTCGGGCGCTATGGTTAAAAACGCTTGGCAGCTAATAAATAAAGTATGGTATCATTTCGATGAAAGCGGACTTATGCAAAAGGGCTGGGTACAGATTGGCTCAAGCTGGTACTATATGAGCGGCTCAGGAGCGATGCAGACAGGCTGGGTAAAGGTCGGTAATTACTGGTATTACTTCAACTCCTCAGGCGTAATGCAAACCGGCTGGCTTCGCGTTTCAGGCAAGTGGTATTATCTTGAAAGTTCGGGAAGAATGAGAACTGCAAACCTAACATATAAAGGCAAGGTTTACAGATTTAATTCATCAGGCGCATGCCTTAATCCGTAATAAAAATAACAAAAAGGTGCAGTTCGGCATGAGCTGCACCTTTTCTTATAGCTTTACACAATTTGACTATTTCGACAAAAAGGAGTATAATATTATGGACTAATTTAAGGAGAAGCATTTTGTTATGAAAAAGCTATGCAGCATACTACTCGTTTTCATTATGCTTTTCGGCACAGTTTCGGGTATTGAAATGAGTGTGTCGGCGGCTAATGTTTCAGGCGATCAGATAGTTGCCGAAGCGAGAAAGCATATCGGCAAGAGCTATGTGGCAAATACGGCAGGACCTGATACCTTCGACTGCTCGGGACTGACGATGTATGTTTTTGCAAAATTCGGTATTTCACTTCCGCATTCAACATATGATATATATAATTATCCTACAAGATACGGTACGGTTATCCAGTCAGACGCTTGCGACAAGGCTTTGCCGGGCGACCTCATCTGCTGGAGCGGACATATCGGAATTTACACAGGTATGTATCCTTATTACGGCACTGAAAGAGGCTTTTTAGTTGACGCGGCAAATCCGTCTAAAGGCGTTGTCGAGCAGCCGATATGGGCTTCCAACGGAAGCTATAAGGTTGTCCGTGTAAACGGTGTTACTAACCACCCTGTACCTGTAGGAAATATGACTGTTCCGAAAATTACTCTTAACAGGGAATCTTACGGCGTTGCAAACACAGTCGGTATAAGCTGGGAGAAAACAGACGCTGATACCGATTTCAGATATTACAAAATCGAGATAAAAAACAATACAAACGGCATTACATATGTTTCGACTACTAACGAAGAGGATAATGTCGACGACAACACCTTCTATCTTAAACTGACAGTGCCGGGTACTTATACCGTTACGGTTTATTCCGTACCATATAATGAGGTTTCGAAAAGGCAGAGGAGTGCAAGCAAGTCCTTTACAGTAGGTAGATATATTAATTCTGTGGACGAGCTTTACAAGGAGATATTAGTTCCTGCAGACCCTGACGACCCGACCTCAGTGGAGCATTACGAAGAAATAGTTGACCTTTCGGGTTGGGCTTATGACAAGAACGGCAATGTATATTTCGGTATAAACGACACTCTTGCAAAGGGCTGGTTGAGATATTCGTACAGGTGGTATTTCTTTGATCGTGAAGACAGAACTATGTGCACCGGCTGGCTGAAGGATAACGACACATGGTATTATCTTTATGACGGCGCAATGCTTACGGGCTGGATTAAGGATAATAACAGATGGTACTATACAAACTCAAGCGGTGCAATGCTGACTCAGTGGCAGTATATTGATGATTATTGGTACTACTTTAATCCGAGCGGTGCAATGCACACAGGCTGGAAGCTTATCGGAAACTATTGGTATTACTTCGACCTTTCAGGCTCTATGGCAACTCGCTGGAGGCTTTATAAGGGCGACTGGTACTTTATGTTAAGTTCAGGCAGAATGAGTACGGGCTGGGTAAGAGTTAACGGCGTGTGGTACTATTTTGAAGATTCAGGCGTTATGAGATATGACAGCCTTGAATATAAGGGCAAGACATATTACTTTGATTCAAACGGTGCGTGCACCAATCCGTAAATAACTAAATAGTCGGGCAGAGCTTTCTGTCCGACTTTTTAAGGCTGTGATTATATGACAATCGGAAATATTCATTCGCTTGAAAGCTTCGGTTCTGTTGACGGACCCGGTATAAGATACATTGTGTTTTTGCAGGGCTGTGCACTTCGGTGCAAATACTGTCACAATGCGGACAGCTGGAGTCTTGAAGAGAACAAGACTATGACAGCTTGCGAAATTCTTGATAAGGCAGAACGTTTCAGACCGTATTGGAAGGACGGCGGAGGTATAACCGTAAGCGGGGGAGAACCGCTCTTGCAGATTGACTTTCTTCTTGAGCTTATGAAAGAGGCAAAGGCCCGTGATATTAACACCTGTATTGATACGGCAGGACAGCCGTTTTCAAGAAAAGAGCCTTTCTTTTCAAAGTTTAATGAGCTTATGGAATATACAGATTTGCTTCTTGTTGATATAAAGCATATCGACTCTGCCGAGCATAAAAAGCTCACCGGCGCTGATAATAAAAATATTCTTGATATGCTTAAGTATCTTGATGAGATATCTAAGCCTGTCTGGATAAGACATGTTCTTGTTGAAGGTATTACGGACTACGATGAATACCTTGAAAAAACCGCAAAATTTATAAATACACTTCACAATGTTCAGAAAACAGAGGTGCTGCCTTATCACGATATGGGAGCATACAAATGGAAAGAGCTTGGTATGTCCTACCCCCTTGAGGGCATTAGCACACCAAGCAGCGAAAGAATTAAAAACGCCAAAAGAATACTCGGAATATAAAAAAGCGCATCTCGCCTTTGCGAGATGCGCTTTTTTAACTTATCACTCAATATTAAGAATATCTACAAAGCCTGTGATTTCGAAGATTTCAAGAACATCGGGCTGAACGTTTATAAGCTTCATTTCGCCCTGAGCACTCATTGCCTTTTGAGCTTTGAGAAATACCCTAAGACCTGCGGATGATGTATAGCTCATATCCTTAAGGTCAAATACAAGCTCTTCAGTGCCGGGTAAAACATCGTTTACTGCTGCCTCAAACTGAGGCGCGGTTGTTGTGTCAAGTCTTCCTGACAAAGCGATTGTGGATTTGCCTGCGTCTTTTGTTTTTGTGATTTCCATAATATAACCTCCAATGAATTATAAGTTTTATTTTCTTAAAATATCAACATTTAACATATTATTTTCGTCAGCCTGTTTGATAAGCTCAAGCTGTAAGAAAGAACCGTCAAAGCCGGTTGCGATAAAGTCGAAGAGAATGTCTATTGCAACGACAATCGCAAGTGCGTCAGTCGGAATACCAAGCTGAGAAAAGATGATTGAGTATGCCGCAATTGCGCCGCCCGCAACGGGAGGCGTTGCAATAGCAACAAAGCTTGAAAGCAAAACCGCAATAACAAGCCATGTTAATGATGTGTGAACGTCATAATAGTTTGCCATATAAATTGAGCAGACTATAAAGTTTATTGCAGTTGACGGCATAAACACCGTTGAACCGACAGGCTGTCCGAATTCAACGAACCGGTTATTAACGCCCATAAGTCTGTGAAGGCTGTCAGAACATTCGCCGTTTGCCGCAGTTGATGACGCTGTGCCGAAGCCGATTAAAAACGTCGGCAGCATTTTTTTAATAAGCACCATCGGTTTTACCTTTTCTTTTATAACAACTCTTGCAAATTTTACCGAAATCAGCGCAAGTATTATCAGTATATATGCAAGAATCGGCTTCCACATATTTATGAAAAGGTGAATATTTCCCGACCAAATCATATTGAGAAAAACTATAAAAATAAAAACCGGAAGAAGCTTTGAAATAAGAGCCGTTATATGAATAATAAGTCTGTTAGCTTCGTATGTAAGAGTGGAAAGCGTCTTTGCTTTTTCGCCAAGAACGACAAGCGTAATGCCGATTAATATTGCAATAATTACAATTTGCATTGTGTTTCCGCTTGTGAACGGGTCAATAAGACTTTTTGGTATTATGTCAAGCAGCAGGTCAATACCGCCGGTTACAATCGCAGTTATGTTTGCGTCGCCTTCAAAGTGGATAAATATTGCTCCGCACACAACTCCCGCAATGCTTGTAAATGCAAGAATCACCGCAAGAAAACGCAGAACAAGCTTTCTTCCTATTCTGCCGAAGGTTGTGCTGTCGCCTATGCCGATTATTCCGCTCGTGATTGAGAAAAATACAAGCGGTATTTCGACAGTTGCCATAATGCCGAGAAAGGTGTTGTAAAGGGGGTTCAATATATTATCTTTAAGAAATACGATTGCCGAATCAGGTATTGCTTTTTTGGAAAGTGAAAAAATCACAGCGGCAACGATAGCTATTAAGAGTTTCCAGATAGGATTCATTTCCTTCTTGGAAAATCTCATTGTAATCGTATTTACACCCTTGCTGTAATTGTATGACGGGGTATAGTCGTTGTTCTGGATAAGCGAGCTTGAAAAATCGCCGAAGTCGTCATCATCCTTTTCAAGCGGGTTAAACGCCTCTCCCTTGACAGACAGGGTTATAAACGGCTTGCCGAGAAACCGGTTTTTTGTATATGTGAATACTGTGTCTTGTCCGAAATGCTCTTGCCAATCAAGAAGTATATTTTCAACGGTCAGGCGGGACGCGATGGCGTTTTTTCGCTGCGTGCCGATGGAATCAAGAAATTCCTGAAGGTCACTGCTAACCTCGTCTATGCAGCTGCCTGATAGTAAGTAGTCCTTTTTAAGCGGAATAATTTTCATTTTTGTTTTCTATTCTTCCTTTTTCAAATCAACAATTTTTAAGTCTTGCCCAAACCTGCTTTCACCTTCGCAGCAAGCAGAAATGCAGTATGGAAGAGGGGCTTCATATTCCTTCAGAAAATAGTTTTTGCCGTTCACAGACGCGCTTGGAAGGCCGTTTTTGAAAGATATGAAAAAGCTGTCAAGCGACATCGTAAGCCCTCTGCCGTCAGCCTTAATTACGCTTTCTTTAAGAGTCCAAAGCCTGTAAAAAAGTCTTTGCCTGTCCTCGCTGTTTTGGAGAAGCGCATATTCCTCGTCGTGAAAAAAACGTTTGGCAAGCTTGTCATTATACTCGCTGATTATTTCAATATCACAACCAACAGGGAGGTCAGACACCGCAAGCAGTGCATAGTCACCTGAATGAGAAAGATTGAAATAAATATCGCTTTCAGGCAGGTACGGCTTACCGTTTTTGTCGATTCTTACACTGCTTTTGTCATACTGTTTTAACACTTTTTCAAGCAGTATTCCGGCGCCGAGCGACAGTCTTCTGTCTTTATCCATTTTTATCCTTGAAATTTTTTTCTGCCTTTTTTCAGGCATTTTTTCAAACCAAAAGGAGTAAAGACCTTTGTCCTTAAGCACCTTGCAGTCGGCAAGATAAAGAGTAGTTTTCATAATCAGAAATAAAGCTTATCGGTTTTCGGAACGTTTTCAATAAGATAGTTTTTGCAGTAAGATATAAGCTTTGCTTTTAATTCTTCATTCTTTTCTCTTCTGATTGTTCGTCTGAGAATTCTTGTAAATGTGATAATCTCGGAAAGCTTTACTATTTTTTCGATGAATTCATCGTCCTTGCCGTCAAAGTAGTATTTGAGAGTTGAGTTCCAGAATTGCTCACACTGTTCGGTAGTAATGCCAAGGAACTTGGACGAGTTTTCAGGGTCAACACAGCTGAAGCCTATATATGCGGCGTAAATTGCTGCGAATTCAAATATAGGATGTCCCATTGAAAGAGTGTCCATATCAATCAAAAGGTTTTCGCCGTTTTGCTGCATTATGTTTTTGATATGGTAATCGCCATGAAGCATATTGAGCGTTTCGGGAATTTCCGTAAAAAGAGAAACAAGTTTGTCGCCTACTTCATCAGGAAGATAATTCTTACAGAATTCTGCCCAGCGAATTGCTTCCTCCCTCTTGCTTGGGAGCTCGCCTGCGTTAAGATTTGTTGAATGTATTGTCTTGAGTATATCAACGCTCTGTCTTGCAAGGTCGTCAACATCGCCGCCTTCGTTTATCAGCTGACCAAATGACTTTGCGTTAAGAAGCTCAAACACAGAGCCGTATAATTCGCCGACCTGAACGACGTCATAGGGAATAGCAGTAGGAATACCCATAACAAAAGCTTTTCTTGCAAGCTCTCTTTCGTTATGAATTTCAGCAAGTGCGTCAGGGTTTTTATATACCTTTACGATTGTGTCGGGGTCGGTTCTGTAAACGATGCCGTTTGCTCCTTCGCCGACAACCTCGCATCCGTCAACACAAAGCTTTCTGTACGCCTTTGAAATATCCATCATTTCCGTAAAGCCTGTCATATCAAAAATATCATACACCTCTGAATTACAGTTGATTACCTTTGTTGAGGGATATGCTTTTTTCAGACGCAAAACGACGCGAAGTCCGGCGCTTGAAATGTATTGAAGCTCCTGTGCGTCAAGTACGAGCTCGCCGTTGAAGCCTTCTAATTCATTGTTGATTTTTTCTTCTGTTTTGCTTGAGTTAGCGGAATCAATTCTTCCGATTAATTTAATAATTCTTTCCATAAATACACTCCTGTGACTGTGTCAGTTGTTGTCCTTGTACTTGTCAAAAACAAGATTAAAAAGAAATTCGTACTCCTTATAAGCGGGATTTTCTTTGAGTTCGGTAAGATAAGACAGCACTGTTTCATGGTACCAACGCTGTTCTCGCGGATTTTTCTCGTTAAACCTTTCAAAGACCTCTTCGCCGATGAGAATATAATCCTTTGCAAGCGAACGCATATTTGAAAGCTTGTCGCCAAGCCAAAGTATTTTTGTATCCCTGTCATTGCAGGTTCTTAAAACCTCAAGGCTTTCAACTTTTCTTATCTTCCAGGTGTCACTCGGGTTAAGATGTTCTCTTTTATTCTCTGTTTCGTGCGCAACAAGAGTGGCAACCCTTTCGCCGAAGTTTGTAAGAATTTCCTCCATTGTTACATCGGTATCCTCAACCGTATCATGAAGCACTGCTGCAGCAAGAACCTCTTCGTCCTGGGTCATAGTTGCAACTATAGTTGCGTCTTCAAGAGGGTGGAGTATATATACTCCTCCGTCTTTGCGCCTTTGGCCCTCGTGCGCTTTAAGTGCAAATTCAACAGCCTGTTCAAAAATATTACTCAAAGGAATGTCACCTCAATTCACTGATAATAACTTATTATACAATAAAATTATAAATAATAAAATACTAATTTTAATATTTATTTAATATTAGTAAAGAAATTTTTTATATAAATCAATAAATTAGTTGATATTTTGAATTCATAATGATATAATATCTCATACATCGGGGTGTAGCGCAGGTGGTAGCGCACTTGACTGGGGGTC
>DLBD01000074.1 GCA_002494125.1 Ruminococcaceae bacterium UBA7030
GGTTATCAGCAGCAGCCACCTGTTCAGGCAGGTTATCAGCAGCAGCCACCTGTTCAGGCAGGTTATCAGCAGCAGCCAATGCAGGGCGGCTATCAGCAGCAGCCGATGCAAGGCGGCTATCAGCAACAGCCTATGCAGGGCGGTTATCAGCAGCAGCCGATGCAGGGCGGTTATCAGCAGCAGCCAATGCAGCAACAGCAAAACGCACAGTGGTTCTGTCCTAACTGCGGCACACCGAACACAACTAATTTCTGCACAAACTGCGGAACACAAAAGGCATAACGACTAATCCAAAGGGGAGAGAATATGTCCGATTTACTTGATTATAAATGTCCTGCCTGCGGTGGTGCGCTTGCATTTGACACCGCAACGCAGAAGATGAAATGTCCTTATTGCGACTCTACATACGAAATGGCTGAGCTTCAGCAAAAGGACGCTGTGCTTGACACACAGCAGGCAGAAATGCCTCAGAACGCTGTTACACAGGATAACTTTGACTGGAACACCGATTCGGCACAGGACTGGAACGGCGAGGACGCTAATATGTCCGTATTCGTTTGTAAATCCTGCGGCGGTGAAATTGTCGGCGACCAGAACACAGTTGCGACCGCTTGTCCGTACTGCGGTAATCCCGTTGTAATGAGCGGAAGACTTTCAGGCCAGTTAAAGCCTAACTATGTAATCCCGTTCAAGCTTGATAAGAAGGCTGCGAAGGATATGCTTAAAAAGTATGTTTCTTCAAAGAAGTTTGCTCCTAATGCCTTCAAGTCTGAAAATAAGCTTGAAGAGATAATGGGTATTTACGTACCTTTCTGGCTCTTTGATTCAAATATCAACGCCTCTGTAAATTACGAGGCTACAAGGGTAAGAACGTGGAGCGATAAAAAGTACAACTATACTGAAACAAGCTACTACGACATCTACCGCCAAGGCAATATGGGCTTTGCAAATATTCCTGTTGACGGCTCTACAAAGATGGCTGACGACCTTATGGAATCTATCGAGCCTTTCGATTTCAACGAGGCTGTTGATTTCCAGACAGCATATCTTGCCGGATACCTTGCAGACAAATATGACGTTGATATGCAGGCAAGTATCCCGAGAGCTAATGAAAGAATCAAGGCGAGCGCCGAGGATACTCTCAAAGGCACTGTAAACGGATACACAAGCATTATCCCGAAGCAGAGCTTTGTTCAGCTTATAAACGGCGTTTCAAAGTATGCGCTTTATCCTGTATGGATTCTTAACACCTCATACAAGGGTGAGAAATACACCTTTGCAATGAACGGTCAGACGGGTAAATTCGTGGGCGATATTCCGATTGACAAGGGCAAGCTTGCCGGCGTCTTTTCTGCTATCGCTGTCGGCGGAACTGCTGTTATCTTCGGTATCGGCAGACTGCTCGGTTTACTTTAAGGAGGTGCGCATTATGAAAAAAAGATTATTGATTTTTGTAACTGTTCTGGCACTCCTTTCAAGCATTAGCATCTGCGCTTTTGCCGATGAGTTCGGGGATAATAATGAATTATATATTCCCGACGCTGCAATAGATATGGATTATGCTTCGGCAGATGATGGTATGGTGTTTGACTACGCCGACATTCTCACGGATTCTGAGGAAGCAGATATTTCATTAAAGCTTGAAAATATCTATGATAAGTACAACTTTGGCGCTTATGTTTTAATTGTTGATTCTATCGGCGCAAATTCGACCGTTGCGTATGCCGATGATTTCTATGATTACAGCGGACTCGGCTACGGTCCAAATCACGACGGCTGTATCCTTCTCATCGCTGTAAATTCAAGGGATTGGTATATTTCCACAACGGGTTACGGAATTACTGCACTTACTGACGCAGGTATTCAGTATATCGGCAAGGATATGGTAAGGTACCTTTCAGATGATAACTGGTCTGACGGCATTATGCAGTATGCGATTGATGTTGACGACTTTGTAGCACAGGCAAAGACAGGCACGCCTTATGACGTTGACAACCTTCCCGCTGAAAAGAAAACAGCAGGGGAAACAGTTAAGGGAATACTTATTGCTCTTGTTGTTTCACTTATAATTGCTTTTGTTGTTATATCAAGCATTAAGAAGAGCTATAAGCCGGTAAGGTTTAATAAGAATGCTTCTAATTATCTTGTTCCGGGTTCACTTCAGATTACGGGCTCATATGACAATTTCCTGTACTCAAATGTAACCCAGACAAAAATTGAGTCAAGCTCGTCATCGGGCGGAAGCTCAACCCACGTTGGCTCGTCGGGTACTTCACACGGCGGCGGCGGTGGAAAATTCTAATTCTGATATCATTAGTTTTTCACACTAAAAAATGTCGCAGGATTAATTCCTGCGGCAATTTTTTATGTGCATAATTAAGGTATATGTATTTTATAATTAAAATTATAGAAAAACAATAATTTTGTTGTTGACTTGCAGACAAAGGAGTGTTATTATACTAACGAAGATTGACAAATCTTTAACAAATTTATTATTCGGAGGAATATTTTATGGCAAGATTTACCTTACCTCGTGATGTTTATCACGGTGAAAATGCTCTTGAAGCATTAAAGACCTTCAAAGGTAAGAAGGCAATTATCTGCGTTGGCGGCGGTTCAATGAAGCGCTTCGGCTTTCTTGACAAGGCACAGGCTTACCTTGAAGAAGCAGGTATGGAGGTTAAAATTTTTGACGGAATAGAGTCTGACCCGTCAGTTGACACAGTAATGAAGGGCGCACAGGTTATGCTCGACTTTGAGCCTGACTGGATTGTTGCTATCGGCGGCGGTTCGCCAATCGACGCTGCAAAGGCTATGTGGATTAAATATGAATATCCTGACTGCACGTTTGAGGATATGTGCAAGGTGTTCGGAATTCCTGAACTTCGCAAGAAGGCTCATTTCTGCGCAGTTTCATCAACATCAGGTACTGCAACAGAGGTTACTGCTTTCTCAATCATCACAGACTATGAGAAGGGTATCAAATATCCTATCGCCGACTTTGAAATCACTCCTGATGTTGCAATCGTTGACCCTGCACTTGCACAGACAATGCCGCAGAAGCTTGTTGCTCATACAGGTATGGACGCAATGACTCACGCAATTGAGGCTTATGTTTCAACCGCAAACTGCGACTACACAGACCCGCTTGCTATCCACGCTATTGAGATGATTATGAATGACCTTGTTCCTTCATATAACGGCGATAAGGAAGCACGCGACCGTATGCACAATGCTCAGTGCCTTGCAGGTATGGCGTTCTCAAATGCACTTCTCGGCATCGTACATTCTATGGCTCATAAAACAGGCGCTATCTTCGCTGATTACGGCGCACATATCATTCACGGTGCTGCAAACGCTATGTATCTTCCTAAGGTTATCGCATTCAACGCAAAGGACGAAACCGCAAAGAAGAGATACGGCGTAATTGTCGACTATATGGGTATCGCTGACAAGAATGCAACTGATGACGAAAAGGTTGCAGCTCTTATAGCTTATCTCAGAAAGATGAACGACGACCTCAATATTCCTCATTGTATTAAGAATTACGGTGCTGACAGCTTCCCGACAGAGCAGGGATTTGTTCCGGAGGAAGTATTCCTTGAAAGACTTCACGATATCGCAGTTAATGCAATCGGTGATGCCTGCACAGGTTCTAACCCTCGCCAGCCTTCTGTTGAAGAGATGGAGAAGCTTCTCAAGTGCTGTTACTATGACACAGAGGTAGATTTCTAAAATTATTAAAAATAATCCGTCGGGGCAGTTCAGTTGCTCCGGCGGATTTTTGTTATTCCTGATTTGTTGCTGATTTTATATATTCATATGAGTAATTTGTTTTCACAAATTTCAGCCATCCGAGAGGCGTTTTCATCCTTGAGGACGTCCATTTCTTATTGTCCTCAAATTCTACAAAGTCAAGCTTTTTTCTGATATTTTCAATCTCTTTGAGAAAATCTTTATACTTCATATTGCCTTTTCCGTTAAGTGTAAACGAAACGGCGATAAGCCTTGGAAACAATAGTTTTTCAAGCCTTGACGACGAATTGATATATTCCGTCCAGACAGGCGCTTCAAGACCAATAATATTTTTCTTTCCGCTTTGCGTAAGACCTTTTAATTCGGGACTAAATGAATAAGTGCGGTTGAGCGGAGTAATCATATAATCGTAGTCAAAATAATAGTAGCTAAAAGGCGAAAGAATTGCCATTCCGCCGCTGTTTATATATTCAATACTTGCCTTGTCGTTTTCCTTCCAGTACTGGATAATCGCTCTTTTGTCAAGATTTTTGCCCCTTGCAGCATCGTTCCAGACAATTACGTGCCTGCCCTTCTTTTCAAGATAGTCTATTATCCTGTTCATAAAATGGTTTTGATATTCTGCAAAATCCGTTATGCCAAGCTCCTTCATCTTCTTTCGGCAGTCAGGACAGCTTTCCCAGTGCTTTGACGGTGTTTCGTCACCGCCGATATGAAAGTATTCTGACGGAAAAATTTCGCAAAACTCGTCAATTATATTAAAGAGTATTTCATATATATTACTTTTAGCAGGGCAAAGTACGTCGTTATAAATACCTTGGTGTGTTTTGATTTTGACGTCTTTCTTTTTGCAGCACAGCTCAGGCATAACCGAGAGGAGAGCGCTTGTGTGACCGGGCATATCAAATTCGGGCACGACGTCAATTCCTTTTTCAGCGCAGTAGCTTACAACCTCCCGCATTTCTTCTTTGGTGTAAACCCTGCCGTAAGGCTTGTTGTCGTAAACCTTGCCGAAATCAGAGTACGGTCTTTCTGCTGCATCAGTATTAAGCATTGGATATTTTTCACACTCAAATCTCCATCCCTGGTCGTCTGTAAGGTGCCAGTGAAATTTGTTAAAACCGAGTTCAGATATAGCGTCGATGAGCTTTTTAATCTCGTCAATCGGTTGCATATGTCTTGCGCTGTCGAGCATAAAACCTTTGTATTTATACATATAATCACCCCGTATTCCTGATTTTAATATACTATTTATTCTTCTTTTTGTAAATATAAAACATAAAAATAAGACCTCGGTAAAAACTATAACCGAGGTGTTTTTATGTATAAAAAAGGCAGTACGATATTTTTTGAAAATCCTCCCGTGATAACAGGGCACGCAGGAGTCGTCGGAAAAAAGGAGGGGCAAGGTCCTCTCGCACGGGAGTTTGACGCTGTGTTTGAGGATACTACTCTCGGTCAGAAATCATTTGAACTCGCAGAATCCGCAATGCTTCAGGATGCAATTATCAGAGCGCTTGCAAGCGCAAGCAGAAGCGTTTCGGAGGTCGATTTTGTATTGAGCGGCGATCTTCTCAATCAATGTATGGGCTCGAGCTTCGCCATTAAGGATTTTGATATAGCTTCAATCGGAATGTACGGAGCATGCTCAACTATGGCGCTGACGCTTGCAAATGCCGCAATGCTCGTAAGCGCAGGTGTAAATATATGCGTGGCGGGTGCGTCAAGCCATTTTTGTTCAAGCGAAAGGCAGTTTCGCTATCCGCTTGAATACGGTGGTCAGCGCCCGCCCACAGCACAGTGGACAGTCACGGGAGCGGGGAGTGCAGTAGTTGAAAATCCTGAAACCGCACAAAGTCCGAAAATTAAAATAACTGCCGCCCAGATCGGTACAATAACCGACCTTGGCATCACTGACGCAAATAATATGGGCGCCGCCATGGCACCTGCTG
>DLBD01000092.1 GCA_002494125.1 Ruminococcaceae bacterium UBA7030
AAACAGAAAATGGAAGATCTTGAAAAAGAAAAATCCGAACTTTCCGTTCAGATTTCAAAGGAAGAATTATCGCACCCCGCAAGGTCTAAAGAAGATATTCTTTACTATTTTCAGCGTTTCCGCAAATACAATATTGATAAGTTAGAGCATCGCAAAAGGCTGATTGACAGTTTTGTAAATTCCATTTATCTCTATGATGACAAACTAACGATATGGCTGAATTACACAGACCGCGAAAAAACGATAACCTTTGCGGAACTTGAAAAATTAGGCTTCGGCTCGGATATGGCACTTACCACTTCACCAAATGAAAACAGACACCCTTGTGGTGTCTGTTTTTATTTGGTGTTTCTGTTTCGGAGGGGTACCGCACAAAAAGCAGCGAAGCGAAATTTTGTGCGGAGAGGACGACGCGCGCAGAGCACTATTACAAAATGCGTCAGCGTTTTGTTCGGTGCTTGGAGCGCAGGAGGACGACCCGTCCGGGTCACCAAAAACAAGAAGAGCACCAAACGGTACTCTTCTTGCTTTTCTTTTTTATTTTAGAAGTTCCACAAGCTTTTGTGCTGCTGTTTTGGTATCCTCGGTATCACCGAAGGTGGTAAAGCGGAAATATCCGTCGCCGTTTTCTCCAAAGCCTGCGCCGGGTGTGCCGATTACCTGTATGTTTTCAAGAAGGTAGTCAAAGAATTCCCAGCTTGACATATCATTCGGGCATTTGAGCCAGACGTATGGCGCATTCTTTCCCCCGCAGTACCATATGCCGATTTTGTCAAGCGCATCAGTCAAGACCTTTGCGTTGTTTTTATAAACCTGAATATTTTCTTTAATCTGTCTTTGTCCCTCATCTGTGAAAACAGCTGCGGCGCCTTTCTGAATAATATAAGAAATGCCGTTGGTTTTGGTAGTTCGGTTTCTTACCCACATATCGTTAAAGCGCATACCGTTTCGCTCGAGCGCTTTCGGTATAATAGTATAACCGAGCCGCGTTCCCGTAAAGCCCGCAGTTTTGGAAAGCGAGCATATTTCAATAGCGCAGGTGTTTGCACCTTCAATTTCAAAAATACTGTGCGGTATGTCTTCGTCCTCGATAAACGCTTCATATGCAGCGTCAAAAAGGATAATACTTTTATTTCTGTTTGCAAAATCAACCCACGCCTTTAGCTTATCCCTTGAATAGACAGCGCCTGTAGGGTTGTTAGGTGAGCAGATGTAAATAATATCCGCCGTGATATTATTGTCGGGATATGGCGCAAAGCTGTCTTCTTCACTTGCGTGGTAGTGGACAATCTCACGCCCCGCAATTATATTTGCGTCAACATATGCGGGGTAAGCGGGCTCGATTACAAGCGCGCTGCTCGACTTGTCAAAAAGGTCAAGAATATCGCCGAGCTCATCGCTTGCGCCGCTTGAAACAAAAACCTCGTCAGCACTTAAAGCAACGCCTCTTTTTTCATAGTGCTTTGCAATCGCTTCACGAAGAAACGGTGCGCCGCATTCGGGCATATAGCCCATAAAGCTATCTTTTTTTGATTGGTCGTCAACCGCACTATGCAGTGCAGAAATTACTGCACTGCACAGGGGTAGAGAAACGTCGCCTATCCCTAATCGGTAAGTTTTTTGAATGAGTACATTTTTCTTGAGATAAGCTTCGGTTTTCTTTGAAATATTATAAAACAAATATGAATCTTTAAGATTTGCATAGTTCATATTGGGAATCAGCATATTATTTCTCCTTTAATGCAGCGTCGATAAAGCCGACAAACAGGGGGTGGGGTCGGTTTGGTCTGCTTTTGAATTCGGGGTGAAACTGAACGCCGATGTAAAACGGTCTGCCCGAAAGCTCAACCGTTTCAACAAGACGTCCGTCGGGCGAAAGACCGCTCAGGGTTAAGCCGCTGTCGCAGAGCGTTTTTCGGTATTCGTTGTTGAATTCATAGCGGTGGCGGTGGCGCTCGCTTATGCTTTTTTTGCCGTAAAGCGCGCGTATGACCGTATTGCTTTTCAAAACGCAGGGATATGCGCCGAGTCGAAGCGTTCCGCCCTTGTCAATATCCTCGTACTGACCGGGCACAAAGTCGATAACCTTGTTTTTGCATAGCTCGTCGAATTCACCCGAATTTGCGTCCGTCATACCTGAAACATTTCTTGCGTATTCAATAACTGCTATCTGCATACCGAGGCAAATGCCGAAGTAGGGGAGATTGTTTTCTCTTGCGTATTTCGCAGCGCAAATCATACCCTCGATACCTCTGCTTCCAAAACCGCCGGGCACAATAATACCGTCAAGCCCCAAAAGAATTTCGGCAGCGTTTTCGTCGGTTATGTCTTCCGAGTCAATCCAGCGGATTTTAACCTTTGCGTCGTGGTAGTAGCCGGCATGACGCAGCGCTTCGGCAACAGACAGGTATGCGTCATGAAGTTCAACATATTTGCCGACAAGACCGATGTAAACCTCTTTTCTTTCGCCTCTGATTTTTTCCACAAGAGCTGTCCAGTCGTCAAGCTCCGGTTTAGCCGCTTTTATGTTGAGCTCACGGCATACAATCTCCGAAAAGCCTGATTTTTCAAGCATCAGCGGCGCTTCGTAGAGATTTGGAAGAGTGATGTTTTCAATAACGCAGTCGGGCTTTACGTTGCAGAAAAGCGAGATTTTATTGAATATTGACTCTTCAAGCGGTTTGTCGCAGCGAAGAACAATGATGTTAGGATTAACGCCCATTCCCTGAAGCTCCTTGACGGAGTGCTGGGTGGGCTTTGTTTTATGTTCGTCAGAGCCGCTTAAAAACGGAACGAGGGTTACGTGAATAAACAGACTGTTTTCCCTTCCGACCTCGAGAGAAATCTGCCTTACCGCCTCAATAAACGGCTGGGATTCGATGTCGCCTATCGTTCCTCCGATTTCAGTTATTACAATGTCGGCGTCAGTCTTTTTGCCGACGGAATAAACAAATTCCTTTATTTCGTTTGTTATGTGCGGAATAACCTGTACGGTTGAGCCGAGGTATTCACCCCTTCTCTCCTTATTAAGTACATTCCAGTAAACCTTGCCGGTGGTAAGGTTTGAATACTTGTTTAAGTTTTCGTCAATAAACCGTTCGTAGTGGCCAAGGTCAAGGTCTGTTTCGGCGCCGTCCTCGGTTACATAAACCTCGCCGTGCTGAAACGGGCTCATTGTTCCCGGGTCAACATTGATATACGGGTCAAGTTTCTGCGCCGCTACCTTTAGCCCCCTTGCCTTAAGCAGTCTGCCGAGCGATGCTGCGGTGATTCCCTTGCCGAGTCCGGACACAACACCGCCTGTTACAAATATGTATTTTGTCATAATTAATCCCACGCAGTCGTATTTAAGCAGTATTCACTTTCGCCGTCATATTTCGGGTTGTAATAAGAGATATCCTCTTTTTTGTCGTTCTTCTTTTTGAAATTAAAGTCATCAATTACAATCATTCTTGCTATAAACGGAATATCCTTTGTCATATCTTTTACCTCTAAAAAGTGACAAAGGCGCCTCGGAAAAATCCAAGACGCCTTCGCCTTTTATAAATAATTTAACAGAGAGTTTTATTAAACTACACCCTGAGCGATCATTGCATCCGCAACCTTTTCAAAGCCTGCGATGTTTGCACCGGCAACATAATCTCCCTCAAGGCCGTATTTCTTTGAAGCCTCGTCGATGTTGTGATAAATGTTTACCATGATATCGTTAAGCTTTCTGTCAACCTTTTCAAAAGACCAGTAAACTCTTTCGGAGTTCTGGCTCATCTCAAGTGCAGAGGTTGCAACGCCGCCTGCGTTTGCAGCCTTGCCGGGAAGGAAGAGAACGCCGTTTTTCTGTAAATATTCGGTAGCGTCTCTTGTGGTTGGCATATTTGCACCCTCGGCAACAGCGATAACGCCGTTTTCAACAAGCTTTTTAGCATCCTCAAGATGAAGCTCGTTTTGGGTTGCACAGGGAAGTGCAATATCGCACTTAATCTGCCATACGCCTCTGCCTTCGTGATATTCTGCAGAAGGTCTTGCAGCTGCATATTCTGTAAGTCTTGCGCGCTTAACCTCCTTAATCTCTTTAAGAAGCTCAACGTCAATTCCTTCGGGATCATAAATCCAGCCTGTTGAATCGGAAACCGTTACAACCTTTGCGCCAAGCTGCTCAGCTTTTTCAACGGCATAAATTGCAACGTTACCCGAGCCTGATACTGCAACGGTCTTTCCTGCAATGTCAATGTTGTGGCACTTAAGCATCTCTTCTGTAATATAAAGAAGGCCGTATCCCGTTGCTTCTGTTCTTGTGAGAGAGCCGCCGAAGGATAGTCCCTTGCCTGTAAGCACGCCCTCATAACGCTTCTGAATTCTCTTGTACTGGCCGAACAAATAACCGATTTCTCTTGCACCTGTACCGATATC
>DLBD01000093.1 GCA_002494125.1 Ruminococcaceae bacterium UBA7030
TTCTCTTGCACCTGTACCGATATCGCCTGCAGGTACGTCGGTGTTTTCACCGATAACCTTACAAAGCTCGGTCATAAAGCTCTGGCAGAACATCATAATTTCCCTGTCGCTCTTGCCCTTAGGGTCGAAGTCGGAGCCGCCTTTACCGCCGCCGATCGGAAGACCCGTGAGAGAGTTTTTGAAAATCTGCTCAAAGCCGAGGAACTTGATAACTGAAAGTGTTACACTCGGATGAAGTCTTAAACCGCCCTTGTAAGGACCGATTGCTGAGTTGAACTGAACACGGAAAGCTCTGTTTACGTGCACCTGTCCGTTATCGTCAATCCACGGAACACGGAAACGGAAAATTCTTTCCGGTTCAACAAGCCTTTCAAGAAGCGCAAGCTTTCTGTATCTCTCTTCGTTTGCCTCAATAACAGGACGAAGTGAATCAAAAACCTCGCTTACAGCCTGCAAAAATTCAGGCTCGTTGCCGTCCCTTCTCTTTAAGAAATCCATTACTTCATCAACATAAGCCATAATATAATCCTCCTAAAAACAGAAAAAGGCACCCATAGTATTTAATGATACTACGGACACCTTTGCCCAAAATTTATTAAATTGATGAAAAAAGAAAAGAGTCCTTGAGCGCATACTCAAAGACCCCATTGCCTTTACGAATAAAAATGTTACACCAAAAAGCACGCCTTGTCAAGCCTTTTTTCAAAATTTTTCTTGACAACATTTCGTCCCTATTATATATTATTCTTATAAAAGAAAAAGTTTAATTTGAGCAAAGGCGTTCGTTAATTTCGGGAGTTGACCCGTTTTTAATGGGCGCATTTTTTGAAAGAGGGTAATGTTATGAACTATACTAAGGACGAGGTAATACAGTTTTGTATTGAAGAGGATGTAAAATTTGTCCGCCTTGCATTTTGTGACGTATGGGGCAGACAGAAAAATATTTCCATTATGGCTGACGAGCTTGAACGCGCCTTCGGATACGGCATTGCGCTTGACGGGTCGGCAATATCGGGATTCGGAGGAGAGGTTCATTCCGACCTTCTTCTTCACCCGGATGCAGAAACGCTTGTGATTTTGCCGTGGCGACCTGAACAGGGAAAGGTTGTAAGAATGTTTTGCTCAATTACCTATCCCGACGGCAGCGCATTTGAATGTGATACGAGAACCCTTCTGAAAAACGCAGTAAAAGAGGCTCGTGACGCCGGACTTAATTTTTATTTCGGTGCGGAGCAGGAGTTTTATCTTTTTAAGCTTGATGAGAATAACGAGCCGACAAAAATCCCTTATGACAATGCGGGCTATATGGATTTGGCGCCGTTTGACAGGGGAGAAAATATCCGCCGGGAAATCTGCCTGACTCTTGAGCAGATGGGCATTTCGCCCGAAAGCTCACACCACGAAGAAGGACCCGGACAAAATGAAATTGATTTCAGGTATTCCGACGCTCTTGCTGCTGCGGACAACGTTATGACGCTTCAGACGATTGTAAATACGGTTGCAAACCGAAACGGACTTTCCGCTGACTTCTCACCCAAGCCGCTTGAAGACAAGCCCGGAAACGGCTTTCATATCAATATGTCGGTTAAAAGCGACAACCGTGATGACAACGTTATGCCTTATATGATTGCAGGCGTGCTTGACAAAGCGATTGATATGACGGCCTTTCTTAACACAACCGAAAAATCATATGCAAGGCTTGGAAACAATAAAGCGCCCCGCTACGTTTCGTGGTCGAGTGAAAACCGCTCGCAGCTTGTAAGAATTCCTGCGGCAATCGGTCAGTACAAAAGAGCTGAGCTGAGAAGCGCAGACCCGTCGGTAAATCCTTATATTGCATTTGCACTTATGATTTATTCAGGTATTTACGGTATTCAAAACAAGCTTGATTTACCGTATGTAGCCGATTTTAATTTATACACCGCTGACGAGGAAACGCTTTCTAAATTTGAAATGCTCCCGCAGTCGCTTGAAGAGGCGAAGGCCGCCGCAAGAGAAAGTGATTTTATAAAAGAGCATATTCCGCAAAAAATATTTGAAATCTACTGCAAATAATCTATAAAAAATCAGCAAAAGGGAGGGAGCATAATGCCACTTGAAGAACAGGAATACAGCGTGCTTGTTGTGTCGTCTGCGGATAGTTTTCACGGCGCAGTTGCGGCAATGCTCCCTAAAACAAACTTCCGGCCGGCAATAAAGGTGACGACCGTGGCGCAGGCGCAGCGAGCAATCACCGAGCGAGGCTTTGATTTTGTGATTATTAATGCACCGCTTAAGGACGATCTCGGTATGCGCTTCGCGATTGACTGCAGCATTTCGCACGGCGCACTTGTGCTGTTTCTGATTAGCAATGAAATACACGGCGATGTTTATTCAAAGGTTGCCGAGCACGGCGTATTCACCTTGCCCAAACCGATTAACAGGCAGTCGATGGAAAATGCGATTCGCTGGCTTTTAACTGCTAAAAGAAAGCTTAAAGGCGCAGAAAAGAAAACCACCAAAATGGAGGACAAGATGGAGGAAATCCGTCTTGTAAACAAGGCGAAATGGCTTCTTATCAGTAAAGAAGGACTGCTTGAGCCCGAAGCGCACCGCTATCTTGAAAAGGAAGCGATGAATCGCTGTGTGTCAAAAAAAGCTCTTGCCGAGGAAATTGTCAAAAAATATTCTTAAACCGTAATTGTTTAAGAACAAATTAGTTGTTATAATATTCAAAGAATATTAATCTCAAAAAGGAGAGATATAATGGAAATGCCCGAGATGCAAACAGCCCAAGGAAAAATTCAACAAAGCATAAAAGCGGTGCAGCTATCAAGCTGTACCGTTTTTTGACAATTAAATGCAAGTGTTTATATATAATTATATTATTGACTTTTCAGGGGAATAAGTTTATAATTTCAGCATAACGAATTTGCCCACGTAGCTCAGCTGGATAGAGCACTCGCCT
>DLBD01000013.1 GCA_002494125.1 Ruminococcaceae bacterium UBA7030
AAGCTCTATGATATCGACGGAAACGAGTACTTCGACTTCCTTCAGGCAGGCGGTCCTACAATCATCGGTTCCAACGACGACGTAGTTAAGGAAAAGGTTAAGGAACTTCTCGACGACTGCGGTCCTTCAACCGGTCTTTTCCATCCTTACGAGTACAAGCTTGCTAAGAAGATTTCAGAGTGCGTTCCTTCAGTTGAGATGTTCCGTATGCTCGGCTCAGGTACAGAGGCTTGTATGTGTGCCGTTCGTGTTGCTCGTCTTGCAACAGGTCATAAGAACATTATCAAAATGGGCGGCGCTTACCACGGTTGGTCAGATCAGCTTGCTTGGGGTATGCGTGTTCCGGGTACTCTTAATACCCAGTCACACGGCGTTCCGCTTTTCGTATTCAAGCACACTCAGGAGTTCTTCCCGAACGACCTTAAGTCACTTGAGTTTAAGCTCAAGCTCAACAAGTTCCGCGGCGGTACAGCTGCTGTATTCATTGAGCCATGCGGACCTGAGTCGGCAACACGTCCTGTTGACAAGGACTTCCCGAAGGGCGTTCAGGCACTTTGCCGTAAGTATGGCGCTCTTCTCGTTAGCGACGAGGTTGTAACAGGCTTCCGTATCGGTTTATCAGGTGCACAGGGCTACTACGGTATTGACCCTGATATCACAATCTTCGGTAAGATTATCGCAGGCGGCTATCCGGGTGCAGGCGGTATCGGCGGACACAGAGAGGTTATGAAGTACCTCGGCGCAGGTCTTGATAAGGCTGAGGGCAAGAAGATTCATAAGGCAATGTGCGGCGGTACAATGGCTGCTACACCAATCTCCTGTGTTGCAGGTTACACTGTAATTGAAGAGATTGAAAAGAGAAACGCTTGTCAGGTTGCAGGAAGAATGGCTGACAGACTTGTTAAGGGTATCAATGAGTCAATCAAGAAGTACGACCTTCCGTTCGTATGCTACAACGTCGGCTCAATCTGCCACCTTCACACTGTTGCTACAATGCAGTTCAGAATTAACTGGAAGAAGATTTGGGAAGTACCTAACGTTCTTAAGCAGACAGGTATCCGCCAGACAGAGATGCAGTATATGGGTGCTGCTTATATGGCAGAGGGTATTGTAACTCTTGCAGGCTCAAGACTTTACACCTCAAGCGCATATACTGAAGAGGACATTGACGAGTGTATCAGACGCTTTGACAAGGTTCTTTCACAGTGCGAAAAGATTGATTATTAATTGAATAAACCAAGGGCGGTTTTTTGCCGCCCTTTTGGTGCTTTATAATGTATCAGGAATAAGGGGAAAAATTTATGGCTTACGAAATTGAAGAGGCTAAAAGATTAGTTGTAGAGGCAGGTAAAAAGCTTCTTGAAAACGGCTTGATTGCACGCACCTGGGGTAATGTTTCGGCAAGAATCAGCGACACACAGTTCGTAATTACTCCTTCGGGAAGAGCGTATGATACACTCACTCCCGACGAAGTAGTTGTTGTAAATATCGAGGACTGCTCCCACGAGGGCGACATTAAGCCTTCGTCCGAAAAGGGCGTTCACGCTGACGCTTACAAGCATCACCCGATGGTAAACTTTGTAATTCATACTCACCAGAAGGCTGCCACTATCGTCAGCATTACAGGTATGGATATCACTAACGTATATAACGAATTCCGCCCTGTTCTCGGCGAGTATGTTCCGGTTGCCGAATACGCAATGTCAACCACAAATTCACTGAGAAAAAAGGTTGAACGCTGCATAGTTGAAAACCCGGGCTGCCGTGCATTTATGCTTATGCATCACGGTGCGCTCACAATGGGCGAGAGCTTTGAGGAGGCTTTCGAGGTTGCCGAAACTCTCGAGGCTTGCTGTGAAAAGGTGCTCAAGGACAATTATCTTCGTCACTCCTGGGCAAAGACCTATTCCGACGAGGACAAGAGAAATTACTTCCTTGAAAAGAAGGGCGCAGGCAAAATGCCGGAGGCTATCTGTGACCTCGGCTCCTCTGTAAGAAACGGAAATATGTTCACTCTTACAGTTGACGGTAAGAAGATTGATGTTGACCTTGAAACAGGTCTCGGTGTAAACGAGGTCGCTCCGAAGTGCGCTAAAATCCATCAGGCTATTTACAACACAGAGGACTGCACAATGATTAAGCACGTAGCAGACCCGTATGTTGTTGCGGTATCCTGTACGGGCGAGGGTATGCTTCCTATGATTGACGACTTTGCCCAGATTGTCGGCACGGACGTTAAAAACTGCTCCTGGATTGACGGCGACACGGACGAGTGCGCAAAGGAAATCGGCAATGCAGTTGACGGCAGAAACGCTGTTCTTATCGCCGGACACGGCGCAATGGTAACAGGTAATAACGACGGCGATATGCAGGCTCTTGAAATCATTATGGATAAGGGCTGCCAGGCAGTTGTTGATTGCGATATCTTCAACCGTCCTCACTATGTGCCGAAGACTGAGTGCTTCCTTATGAGAACGGTTTACCTTGCAAAATATTCAAAGCAGATTGATAAAAAATAAGTAAACAATACAAAGCCCCGAGGTGCATCCTCGGGGCTTTTCACTTATATTAATTTTTTTCGTCATCAATATAAACGATAATATCGCTTACCTGGCATTTAAGTATGCTGCACAAGTCATCTATTTTTTGTGTTGATATTCCGTTTCCTTTTCTTATGCGGTCTATCGTCGCACTGCTGATTGCGTGCTTGTTGATAAGCATATAAGTGCTGATATTTTTTTCTTTAAGTGTTTTCCAAAACGGTTCATATGATATCAATTAAATCACCTATTGATATAGTAAAATGTAATCATAATATTGACAATAGTCATAAAAATGACTATAATATTGTCGGGAAGCATTATATATGTTGACTGTAAATATATTTTTGTATATAATTTAAGGGGTGATATTATGAAAAAAACAATTTCATTCATATGTGCTTTTGTAATGCTTCTGTCAGTTTTTACAGGGGCAATTCCTACTTTTGCAGTAGGACACTCAATAAGAAAGGAAGCCCTTGTTGTTGGCAGCGAATCAATGAGCAACGAGTCAGAGGGCTGGAGCTATGACGCCCAAACCAATACTCTCGTCCTTAATAATGTTACTATCGACTGCAGCGGCGAGGAAGCTGACGGCAACTGCATTACTGCAACAGAGGAGCTTAACCTCGTGCTTGAGGGCGAGAACACTCTTATTTCAAAAACAGAATATCAACCCAAAGGGGGATTGAAACCTGTTTTTTATTACGGTCCATCGTTGACAGTTTCGGGTACCGGAATTCTAAATATAAATGAAGGAAATTACTCGTTTGATTCTAATGAAAGTGATGACCCGTTTGTAATAAATGGCGGCACAATTAACATTAATCACGATTTCGAAAACTGTGAATTTGATGAAACTTCTACTGCGTTAATATATGCTAATATGAATCTTAATACCGTTATAAATGACGGAGAAATCAATTCGGATACAGGATTTTCTTTTACTGAAATAAACGGCGGCAAAGTTAATGTTAACAATATATTGTCTAAGAATGATCTAGTTATAAATGATGGTGAGGTCAATGCTGAGCTTATAGTAGTAACTGCCAACCTAACTGTAAACGGTGGTAATGTAAACACTACAGGTGGATTTATTCAACTTCTCGTTAAGGATTATTACTCTGATCATCGCGACGAAAACGGAATTATATCCGTTGGTAAATTCGTACTCAACGGCGGTGATGTATATACCTACGGTTCATTAGCCGCACTAAGTTCGTCTGATATGTGTATTAACGGTGGCAGTTTTGTTGCAGAAAGTGAAAACGCTGCCGTAATCGTTGTTTCGGGATTATTTTCGGGATTATATGATGGTGCTTCTGATATTAATATAGCCAAAACCGTTAAGGTTGAAGAACCGTCTTCTTACGAAATTTTATCATTTGATTATAACAGCAGTTCAGAAACACAGGATATCAAGTATAAGCTTATTTTTGATTCGGCAACAGAAAACCCATATTTCGAAGAAGAAAACGGAGATATTTCAACAAACGCAGCAAAGCGTGTTGTTATAAAGGAATATTACGATTATTCAATCGCTGCCGATGTTGAGTCGCTTGATTTCGGTTCGTTTTGTTTTGAAGAGGATTATTCAAATCCTGAAACGATAACAATTACCAATACCGGCAACAGAGATGCTTATATTACAATTGCCGCAACTGATGTAGGCGCTTTTAACGTTGCTTCTGTATCAGGTAACAAAATGATTTCACCGGGCAATTCAGCTGAGTTTACCGTTACTCCAAAACAGAGATTATCATTTCCGCATGATTATTCTTTTAACATTGAATTTGTTTCCAAAGCAAGTAAAACAAGTGATGTTATAAATAGCGTGACTATTCCCGTAAGCATCAAAATAACGTCACACGACTTTGGCGAATTTATTTCGAATAACGATGCAACCTATGATTCTGACGGAACAAAAAGCCGCACCTGTTCGCTTTGCGGCGGCGTGCAAACCGTAAGAGATAATGGCTCAAAACTCAAGCGCAATGGTTGGTTTGAAGAAGAAAGCGGCTGGCGTTATTACATCAACAATAAAGCACAGACAGGATGGATTAACAACGAAGGCTACTGGTTCTATCTTGACGAAGAAGGCGTTATGCAGACAGGTTGGATTAATGACGGCGGCTATTGGTTCTACCTCAACTCTCACGGTGTAATGATGACGGGTTGGGTGAAGGACGATGGCTATTGGTACTACCTCAACTCTCACGGCGTAATGATGACAGGTTGGGTTAAGGACAATGGCTATTGGTACTACCTCAATTCCCATGGCGCAATGATGACGGGTTGGGTAAAGGATAGAGGTTATTGGTATTACCTGAATTCCCACGGTGATATGAAAATCGGATGGCTAAAATATAACAATAAATGGTATTATCTGAACAGTACAGGAGATATGCGAACGAAAAACCTTTTATATAAAGGAAAAACTTATCGCTTCAGCTCATCCGGATATTGCTTAAATCCATAAAAAAAGAGAGGCATTGCCTCTCTTTTTTTCTACCCCTTTAATCAAGTGCGTTTGAAACTGCGTCGCCCGCTTTGTCAACTGCGTTTCCTGCACCGTCTGCCAAATCGTCTGCAGCCTCGCCGATGTCGTCGCCAACCTCGTCGGCTCTTGTCGCTGCCTCCTCAGCCATACTGTTTGTCGTGGCTTTGTCGGTTGTGGTCTGTGTTACTGCCGACGTGGGCGATGTTGTCGTCGTGGTTGAAAGAGTTTTGCCGTCGCTCGCACAGCCTGTTAATACTGCTGAAATAAGCGCAAAAACAAGCGCCGAAGTGATTATTGCTTTCTTCATTTTTATCATCCTTTCGTGATAGTTTAACTATCATATCTATTGTTGACTGAATTTTTATTTTTATTCATTTTTTATTATTTTGTCAGCGTGCCGTTGTCCGAATAAAGCAGAAGCAGAATATTTTCCTCATCGCCCGTCAGCGTGTTGACGTAAATGAGCACCTCTTCATTTGTATCCGTGCTGCGGCAATGAAGCTCGTAGCACTGTGCCTCATGCCCGTTTTCAAGCGGGATAACGCACCTGTCGTCTGACAGCAGTTCAAGATAGGGATTAAGCCCCGCAATCGCATTTTCGAGCGTGATATTTTCCTCAAACGCCGCTCGGTCGGTGTGGTTTGTCAGATAGCCTTTAGCCTCCATAGAAACGACTGTGCCGTCCTTCATCGAAACGCCCACCTTGATTAAATCGCTGTAATATGTCACGCCGTTTTCCCTGTAGGCAAAATTTATCGTGCATATATTCTTATAGGTCATATAATAGGTTTGAGTCATTCTCTCATAGCCCAGGGAGTCAAGGTATTTCTTTGCAATGTTGACGGCATTTTTTTCGTCAATTACTGTTTCGGTTACACGACCGCCGTATAAGATATAAGAAACGTATCCGCCGTATTTTGTAACAGCGACAGTCTGCTGCGAACAGGTGAAAACATATGCGGGAATTCTACCGTCCTCGTCGCCTGAAAATGAGAGCTCTTCAGCGGATTTGCCGATAGCGTCGGCTGCAATCTGCTTCGCTTCGTCCCGTGTGAAAAGCTCCTTGCCCTTTGTCATCTGCACCTCGCGGTTTAATACCGCGTCGGCAAAAGGTCCGTCGTAGAGAAGAGTGGGGTAGTCCTTGAACGCCTCGCCGGCTGACGACATATTTTTAGAAAGAGGGGAAATCGGCACATTCTGACTGTTTGTGACATTTTTTGACAAAATCCTTGCACCGCTGTTGCAGATGTCCACCATATCCTCGACCGAGTCATTAAGCCTTGCGGCGTAACCAAGCAGGGTTACGAGCGATTCGTGCTCCTCGTTCGTTATCTCTTCACCTTGTGATGTTTTTTCACTTACATATGCTGCGTAATCTGCCGCCTGAGTGATAAACTTGTAGGTGTTGTCAAGCTCCATCTGTTCAGCCGGCAGGCGTGAGAGAGCTTCCTTTGCCCTTGTGCAGTCCGAATAAAGCTCGCTGCAAAGCTCGCCGAGCATCTTATCAGAGCTTGAATATACGCATTTTGTAAGGTTTGTTTCAACCGAGTCAAGCGACTCGGAAAGCTCGTTTAAGCTGTGTTGATAAGATATTTCAAGCTCATTTTTATATTTTTGAGCCCTTGACATATTGATAAGCGCAACTGCCGAAAGCGTTAAAACCACCGCAAGCGAGAAGGAAATAAGCCTCGTCCTGCTTCGTATTGTCATAGTTAAGACCTCCGTAAAATCTTTTTGCGAATATATTTTTTACCGATTTTTTCAAAAACATACAAAAAATATGTTTAATTAATTTGTCGAATGTGTTACAATACAGATAATTATATAAATTATTATAATGGGAAAGTCTGTAGTATTACGGATTTAACTCTTATTCGGAGGGCATAATGAGAATAGTAGTTAAGGTCGGCACATCGACTCTCACCCACAAATCAACAGGTAAATCAAATATAGCAAGGATTGCAAAGCTTGTTTCAGTCCTCTCTGACCTTCATAATATGGGGCACGAGGTTGTGCTCGTTTCGTCAGGCGCTATCGGTATCGGCTCCACAAAGCTCGGACTTTCTTCAAAGCCCGAAAGCGTTATGGGGCTTCAGGCTGCCGCAGCCGTAGGCCAGGGCGAGCTGATGTTTCTTTACGACAAGCTTTTCAGCGAGTACGGTATAGTTGTTTCCCAGCTTCTTTTCACCTCCGATGTTATTCATAATGAGGAGAGCAGAAAGCACCTTCTCGACACCTTTAATCAGCTTATACAGTACGGCTCAATTCCGATTGTAAACGAGAACGACTCCGTGTCAATCGAAGAGCTTGTAAACGGAGATAACGACGGACTTTCCGCGCTTGTGTCAACGCTCATTGACGCAGACCTTCTTATTATGCTTACGGATACAGACGGACTTTACGACTCAAATCCGAAGGAGAATAAAAACGCAAAGCTTATCACAAGGGTTGAAAAAATCACACCCGAGCTTGAGGCTGTGGCGGGCTGTGCAGGTTTGAGGGGAACAGGCGGATTTGTTACCAAATTAAGCGCCGCAAAGCATGCAACGCAAAACGGTGTTCCCGTAATTATAATGAACGGTGAAAAGCCTACGAAAATATATAAGGCGATTGACGGAAAAGAGATAGGTACGTATTTCGCAGTGGCGAAAGAATGAAAGTTAAGATTGACGAAGAAAGGAACTCGGTATGTTGGAAGAACTCGGAAAAAAAGCAAGAGCAGCAGCGGGAGAGCTTACGCTTGCCACAACGAAACAGAAGAATGACGCTCTTTCTCAGATAGCAAAGGCGCTTATTGAAAACGCTGATTATATTATTGAGAAAAATGCGCTTGACCTTGAAAGAGGAAAGCAGGCAGGACTTAACGACGGACTTCTTGACAGGCTTATGCTTGATTTTGACAGGATTAAGGGAATTGCCGACGGCTGCGTTCAGGTGTCAAAGCTTGACGACCCCTGCGGTAAAACTCTTGACACAGTTGAAAGACCTAACGGCCTTGTTATCAAAAAAGTGTCCTGCCCGATGGGAGTTATCGGAATTATTTATGAGGCTCGACCGAACGTTACGGCGGACGCAGCGGCGCTCTGCCTTAAAAGCGGAAATGCAGTTATCCTTCGAGGCGGCAAAGAGGCGATTGAGTCAAACAAGGCGATTGCGGATATTATGCGAAATGCCATTGAAAGCGCAGGCTTGCCGAGGGACGCAGTCCAGCTTGTAGAGGACACAAGCAGGGCTTCCTCCGTTGCTCTTATGCAGATGAAGGAATACCTCGATTGCCTTATCCCCAGAGGCAGCGCAGGGCTCATAAAAGCCGTTGTTGAAAACTCGACTGTGCCTGTTATTGAAACGGGCTCGGGCAACTGCCACATCTTTGTTGACGAGTCTGCGGATATTGATATGGCGGCAAGGATTATCTTCAACGCAAAAACCCAGAGGATAAGCGTATGTAACGCCTGCGAAAGCCTTGTAATTCACAGCGCCGTAATTGAAAAGGCGCTTCCCGCAATTAAGGCTGAGCTTGACAAAAAGAACGTTATAATCAAAGGCGATGAAAGAGCGATAGCAGTCTGCCCCGATATTGAAGCTGCAAGCGAAGAGGATTTCGGTACGGAATACCTCGACTACATCATAAGCGTTAAAACCGTAGACTCTCTTGACGAGGCAATCAGACATATAAATAAATATTCAACAGGTCATTCGGAAGCGATTATCACAGAGAATGAAGCAAACGCAAAGGAATTTATGCAAAGGATTGATTCATCCTCGGTTTATCATAACGCTTCAACAAGATTTACCGACGGCGGCGAGTTCGGTCTCGGTGCTGAAATCGGCATCTCAACCCAGAAGCTTCACGCAAGAGGTCCTATGGGACTTGCCGAGCTTACTACGACAAAGTATTTAATCTTCGGAAACGGACAGGTCAGATAATGGACGAACAGGAAAGAGTAAAGGAAAGAAAAAAGAGGTCAAGAAAAAGAAGGCGCAAAAAGTTCTTCAAAGGCTTTTTAATAACAGTTGCAGTAATTGTTGCGGCGCTTGCTGCGTTTTTAATAACGGTCAAGCTCTGCAAGCCGGATTTTGACCTTAAAACGCTTCTTCCCGAAAAAGAAACAAAGCAGGTCGTTGACTTTGTAAACGAAAAGCTCCTCGGCAAAACAACCACCGAGCCTTCAACCGAGCCGACAACCGTTACAACCACGAAGCCGCCGATGTATGACTACGAAGACTTTGACGAGTTTGCGTTTGACACATCACTTATGGGCAACCAGATTGGCAACCTCTTAAACGGCTCTCAGGGTGCGGTAACCTTCAGCTCAAGCTATATCTATTACAGTATTGACGGCGAAGGCTTTTACCGTTTTGAGCCGACCTCGGAGAGTAACTCCGCGCAGAATGTTGACGGCTATAATTTCAAATATCTCAACGTTCTCGGCGACTATATCTATTTTATTGATATGAACGACTTTACACTTTACAAGTCGCAGATTACCGGAGGCGATATGGTAACGGTTTGTAAGGGCGTATGCTTCGCTTATCTGTATAACGATATGCTTTTCACAGTCGGCACCGATAACACGGTATCCGTAATTTCAACAGGCGATTTCTCACAGACGAAGCTCTATACCCCGAGTGCCGGAAAGAGTGTAAAATTTGCGGGTATTTCGCTTTCAAGAGTGTTTTTCGTCGTTCACGACAATGCGCTTGACAGCGACGAATATATAACTGTCAGCATTACAAATCCCGATGACAAGAGGTATTTCAGAGAAAAAACCGATTCAAAAGAAATAAAAAGCCTTGAAATTGAAGGCGGATTTATGTATTATTATCAGAAACAAAGTGACGACAGCTACAACCTTGTTCGCCAGAAGTTCGGCTCTGAGCAGATTGTCACGCTTGTTGAAAACTGTACCTCAACCGATTATCCCGTTGTCTACACTAACAGGCTTTACTACCTTGAGCGTGACGCAGGTAACGTTACGGCAAAGGAGCTTAATATGAACAGCGGCGATGTGCTTGATATGGTAAGTGCAAGCAGCGTCGGTGAAAACGACAGGATAGGCATCGGATACGGCTATCAGTATGTCTTTTTGTTCGGCACCTACGGAGGCGACGCGTTTTACAGGGGAAGCTGTATATATACCTCCTCCTCAAACGATAATACGCTTGTCTTCAGAAACGGCGGCTGGCAGTATTAAATGAAGAATGAATAATTAATATAACTCTTAAATAAACAAATCAAAGGAGCAAAGTTTTGGACAAATACAAGAAGCTTGCGTCTAACACTTTAATATTTGCTATCGGCACGTTTTCGTCAAAGGCGTTGTCATTCCTTCTTATGCCGTTTGTTACGGCTTTGATGACAACCGGCGACTATGGAATTGCCGACCTTATACAGCAGACTGTAAACGTTTTAATCCCGATTGTCACTCTTCAGGTTAACAGCGCCGCTTTGCGTTTTTCACTTGATAAAGCTGCGGACAAGCGTGACGTGTTTACGGTCGGCGTGAGAACAACCCTTGCGGGCTTTGCCGTGTTTGCGCTCGTTTCTCCGCTCCTTGCAATGATAAGGATAAACGACTTCAATGTCGGCGAATATATACTTATTATAATTGTTTTCGTTCTGATTTCGGGCTTCAGACAGCTTTGCCAGCAGTTTGTAAGGGGCTCGGGCTATGTAAAGCTTTTTGCGATTGACGGTATTATCGCAACCGCAACAACTCTGCTTTTTACCATCCTTTTCCTCGGCGCGTTTCACTGGGGCGTTATGGGTTATGTCTTTGCAATTATCGCTTCAGACTTCTGCTCGGTTGTATTTTTCACCGTAACCGCAAAGCTTTATAAATATATAAAGCCGCATCTTTTCACAAAGGGTATCGGCGCACAAATGCTTAAATACTGCGTGCCTCTTATTCCGACGGTTATTCTCTGGTGGATAATAAACGTGTCGGACAGATATATGATTACCTACTTTATAAATTCAAGCGAAAACGGACTTTACACTGCGGCGTCGAAAATACCGAACTTTGTTATTCTTTTCTCGCAGATATTTATTGACGCGTGGCAACTTTCTGCCGTTGATGAATATGATGCAAAAGACAGGTCGCAGTTTTTCACAAACGTTTTCAGGATTTACAGCGGCGGAGTTTTTGCCGTTGCTTCAGGACTTATACTTACCTGCCAGCTTATTACAAAGATACTTGTATCGGATGCGTTTTACACCTCATGGAAATATGTTCCGATACTTATTATTGCAACGACGTATTCGTGCATAGTTAACTTTCTTGCGTCCGTTTATATGGCTGAGAAAAAGTCGCTTATGTCGCTTCTTACTGCGATGTCAGGCGCCGTTACAAACATAGTGCTCAATCTTGTCTTCATCCCTCGCTTCGGTGCAAACGGAGCCGCTATCGCAACTGTGTGCGCGTTTCTTGTTGTATTCGTCACAAGGGGAATCAATACAAGAAGATATATCAAAATCAAGTTCAAGCTTCCTCTTATGCTTATTGAAACCGTTGTGCTTGTCACACAAAGCGTGTTTATGCTCAGACACGAGTCGGGCAAGTCGCTTTACATCATAGAAACGGTATTATTCCTCGTAATGCTTGCGCTTAATATTAAGCCGGTAAAGGAGCTTTTCGAGCTCGTTGCGGCAAAGTTCTTAAAGAAAAATAAAACGGCTGAATAAGAGATTTTATATTACTATTGCAATAGAGCGTATTTTAGTATATAATATACAAACAATATAAATAAAACATTCAAAAATCAAAATATATTTGGAGGATTTGTATGAAAAAAATGACTGTTGCCCAGGCTAAGAAGGCGATTAGCGATAAGCTTAGTCACTTCTTCGGCGTTGACCCTAAAACAGCAACCGATGAACAGTACTACAAGGCTGTTTCAATGATAGTCAGAGATATGCTTGCAACCCAGCACAGCGACTTTCGTCACGAGGCGAGAAAGCAGGACACAAAGGTTATCTATTATCTTTGTATGGAATTTCTTATGGGTCGTTCACTTAAGAACAACCTATATAATCTTGACCTTACAAAAACCTTTGAAAGCGCATTAAACTCTTACGGCGTAAAGCTTGACAGGCTTTATGAGCAGGAGCCTGACGCAGGTCTTGGTAACGGCGGTCTCGGAAGACTTGCTGCCTGCTACCTCGACGGTCTTGCAACGGACGGATTTGCTTCGATGGGATATTCAATCTGCTATGAGGCAGGTATTTTTAAGCAGAAGCTTGTTGACGGCTGGCAGACAGAACTTCCTGATTTCTGGCTTCCCGGCGGAGAGGTATGGCTTGTACCTCGTAATGAAAGAGCCGTTGAGGTTAAGTTTGAAGGACATATTATTGACAGCTGGGACGGAGATTTCCACCACGTTGACCACGTTGATTGCAACACGGTAACAGCTATTCCTTACGATATGTATGTATCGGGTAAGGGCGAGGGCGTTTCACGTCTTCGTTTATGGATGGCAAAGAAGCCTGAGCTTGATATGGGACTCTTTAATTCGGGCTCATACATCAAAGCTATGGAGCAGTCCGCTATGGCAGAGGCAATTTCAAAGGTGCTTTATCCTGCGGACAATACTGTTGAGGGTAAGTCGCTTCGTCTTCGCCAGCAGTATTTCCTTGTATCTGCTTCAATTCAGGATATTATCCAGCGTCATTTAACACGCTTCGGCACACTTGACAATCTTCCCGACAAGGTTGCAATTCATATTAACGACACACACCCGACTCTTGCAATTCCCGAGCTTATGAGAATTATGCTTGACGAGTGCGGCTACGACTGGGACAGCGCATGGAGCATTGTTACAAGAACCGTTGCATACACTAACCACACGGTTATGAAGGAGGCTCTTGAGTGCTGGAGCGAGGAGCTTTACAAGCGACTTCTTCCCCGTATCTATGAGATTACGAAGGAGATTGACAACCGCTTCAGAGCATATGTATGGGGCGCAACAGGCGACGCAGATAAGGTTGAGCGTATGGCTATTGTTTCAGGCGGCGTTGTAAGAATGGCAAACCTCTGTGTTGCCGGCTCACATTCCGTAAACGGTGTTTCGGCTCTTCATTCCGAAATCCTTAAGGACACTGTTTTCCATGATTTCTATACACTTACTCCCGATAAGTTTACAAATGTAACAAACGGTATTGCTTTCAGACGCTGGATTTGCCAGGCTAATGAGCTTCTTACCGACTACATCACAGAGCTTATCGGAAACGGCTTTATAACAAAGAGCGACGAGCTTCTCAAACTTCGTGAGTTTAAGAACGATAAGAAGGTGCTTGACAGACTCACCGAAATCAAGCACGAAAACAAGGTGCGCTTTGCAAAGTATATCAAGCAAAAGCAGGGCGTTGAAATTAATCCCGATTCAATTTTTGACGTTCAGGTTAAAAGACTTCACGAGTATAAAAGACAGCAGCTCAATATTCTCAATATCATTGCAGAATATCAGATGCTCAAGGCAAATCCGAACGCTGATTATTTCCCGAAGACATATATCTTCGCTTCAAAGGCTGCGCCCGGTTACTTTATGGCAAAAAAGCTTATTGAGCTTATTGACGCACTTTCAAACCTTATCAACAACGACGAGGATGTAAACGATAAGCTTAAGGTTGTTTTTGTTGAGGACTACAACGTATCCGTTGCAGAGGTGCTTATGCCGGCAGCTGATATTTCAGAGCAGATTTCACTTGCAGGCACAGAGGCTTCGGGCACGGGTAATATGAAGCTTATGTTAAACGGAGCGGTAACGCTCGGCACAATGGACGGCGCTAATGTTGAGATTTACGACGCTGTCGGCAAGGATAATATTTATATCTTCGGTATGAATACTCCGGAGGTTATGCAGCTTCGCAACAGCGGCTACAACCCGATGGAATACTACAACAATAACGAGGTGCTTCGAGGCGCAATCGAATTCATCCGCCAGGGTGTAAACGGCAAGCGTTTCGACGAGATTGTATCCTCGCTTACAAATTCCGACCCGTATATGGCTCTTGCTGATTTTGCTGATTACCAGAGCACACATAGGGAAATTTCAAAGGCATATGCCGACTCACGTGCTTTTGCAAAGATGTCGCTTATGAACATCAGCGGCGCAGGTGTGTTCAGCGCTGACCGTTCAATTATGGACTATGCAAATAACATCTGGTGCACAAAGCCGGTTGAATTTAAGTCATCACCCAAAACCTCAAGAAAGTCAGCTCCTATGGCGCCTGAAAAGAAGAGTGCTGTAAAGAAGAGCGAGAAGAAGACTGAAAAGAAAACCGTTAAGAAAAGCGTTTCAAAAAAGTCTTCTGAAAAATAAATAACAGACGGGGAGGGGGAAGTCCTCTCCCTGTTTTTGATTTAACAAAA
This sequence comes from Ruminococcaceae bacterium UBA7030, assembly GCA_002494125.1. Taxonomy (GTDB): domain Bacteria; phylum Bacillota; class Clostridia; order Oscillospirales; family Acutalibacteraceae; genus Eubacterium_R. The sequence continues at coordinate 14,412 of DLBD01000013.1, forward strand.
AGACCAAGGACTCAGTATGCAGGTATTTAATTCGAGAAATAAGGAATACAAGTCAATAATCTCGGCTCTGGCAACCGAGGAGCAGTGCCGTTTTCGTATAGTTGTACCGAGAGATGTTCATTGCAGCAGAGCTGTGCTTGCAATCACCAAGGAGGGTGAGGGCGAAAGCACGGTTTATTACGATATGTTCTGGGCAGGTATGTGCGGTGATTTTGACGAATACTGGGAGATGCATTTCGGCGCATCGACAAGCGGTCTTTATTTTTATCATTTCGAGCTTGATACTCCGTGGGGCAAATCCTTTGTCAAAAACAGGGGCGACGGAGTTGGTGAAATCAATGCATATGACACCGATTTTCAGCAGACCGTTTACGATAAAAATTTCAAAACGCCCGACTTTCTCAAGGGCGGAATAATCTATCAGATTTTCCCCGACAGGTTTTTCGCTTCCGGCGAGAAAAAGGAGAATGTCCCCGAAAGCAGAGTTATGCGCGAATGGGGTGAAGAGCCGTTCTGGAAAGAAGAGCAGATGAACGGCATCTGGAACAACGACTATTTCGGCG
>DLBD01000032.1 GCA_002494125.1 Ruminococcaceae bacterium UBA7030
ACCCTGCAACAATTATGACTGATACCGACATTGCGGATAAGGTTTATATGGAACCTCTTAATCTTGAATATGTTGCAAGAATAATCCGTCATGAAAGACCTGACGCAATTCTTCCGTCACTCGGCGGTCAGACGGGACTCAACCTCGCAGTCCAGCTTGCCAAAAAAGGTATTCTTCAGGAATGTGACGTAGAAATACTCGGAACAAATTTTGAAGCGATTGAAAGGGCAGAGGACAGAGAACTTTTCAAAGAACTTTGTGAAAAGCTCGGTGAGCCTGTGCTTCCGTCAGAAATTGCCGAATCACTTGAAGAAGGACTTGAAGCGGCTGAAAGAATCGGTTATCCCGTTGTTCTTCGTCCTGCATTTACTCTCGGCGGTACAGGCGGGGGCTTTGCTGACGACGAGGAAGAGTGCAGGCTTATGCTTAAAAATGCACTTGCACTTTCTCCGGTTCACCAGGTGCTTGTTGAAAAAAGTATAAAGGGATATAAAGAAATTGAATACGAGGTAATGCGCGACGCAAATGATACAGCCATAACTATTTGTAATATGGAAAATATTGACCCTGTCGGTGTTCATACAGGCGACTCGGTTGTTGTTGCTCCTTCGCAGACTCTTACAAATAAAGAGTACCATATGCTTCGTGACTCAGCACTTCGTATTATAAGAGAGCTTAATATTGAGGGTGGATGTAATGTTCAGTTTGCGCTTGATCCGCATTCCTTCAGTTATTATCTTATTGAGGTTAACCCCCGAGTTTCTCGTTCTTCTGCGCTTGCGTCAAAAGCGTCAGGATATCCTATTGCAAGAGTTTCTGCTAAGATTTCTGTGGGTATGCACCTTGACGAAATACCTATAGCGAATACTCCTGCCTCGTTTGAGCCTACTCTTGACTATGTGGTAACTAAGATTGCACGCTTTCCGTTTGATAAATTTGCGGACGCAAATAACACACTTAACACTCAAATGAAAGCAACGGGCGAGGTAATGGCAATAGGAAGAACGATGGAAGAAAGTCTTCTCAAGGCTGTTCGTTCTCTTGAAACCGGCGTGTGCCACCTCTATGATAAAAAATTTGATGAATACAACACGGATGAGCTATTGGATTATATAAAGAAAGGTACTGATGACAGGCTTTTCGCAATTGCCCAGCTTATCAGGCTCGGCGTTGATTTGATTCATATTTATAACGCTACCAAGATTGATATGTTCTTCCTTGAAAAGTTCAAGAACATAGTGGATTTTGAAATGCAGTTAAATGATAATATAAACGATATAAAAACCTTGAAGGACGCCAAAAAGCTCGGCGTGTCGGATGAATATATCGCAAAGTGCTGGAATACTACTCCTGCAGATGTTTTCAAAATGAGAAAAGATAACGGAGTAATGCCCGTTTATAAAATGATTGATACCTGCGCTTCGGAGTTCGATTCTTATGTGCCGTATTTTTATTCTACCTATGAGGAGGAAAACGAGTCAATCGTATCCGATAAGAAAAAGATTATTGTACTTGGCTCAGGACCAATTCGTATCGGACAGGGCGTTGAATTTGACTATTCAACCGTTCACGCAATCTGGTCAATTCGTGACGCAGGCTATGAGGCTATAATTATCAATAACAATCCCGAAACTGTTTCAACTGACTATACAACCTCGGACAAACTCTATTTTGAGCCGCTTACAGTAGAGGATGTAATGAATATTATAACTCTTGAAAACCCGCTCGGTATTGTCGTTTCACTTGGCGGTCAGACTGCAATAAATCTTGCGCCTCCGCTCGATGCACTCGGTGTTCCGATTATCGGTACGGATGTAAATGCAATCGACCGTGCCGAAAACCGTGATTCATTTGAAAAGGTTATGGAAAAACTTGGTATTCCTCAACCAAAAGGTCTTGCAGTTACAAACATTGAGGAGGGAGTAAAAGTCGCTTCTGATATAGGATATCCTGTTCTTGTCAGACCGTCCTTCGTTCTCGGCGGACGTGCAATGCAGATTGTTGCAAGCGAGGACTCACTTCGCCATTACCTTCAGACAGCGGTAGAAATTAATACAGAACAACCTGTACTTGTTGATAAGTATATTATGGGACGTGAGCTTGAGGTGGACGCTATCTGTGACGGTGAGGATGTTTTTATTCCCGGTATTATGGAACACGTTGAAAAAACCGGTGTTCACTCGGGCGACTCGATTTCAGTTTACCCGACTTTCTCGGTTTCCGATACGGTTAAAGATAAAATTATTGATTACACAGTAAAACTTGGTAAAGCGATTGGAATAATCGGTCTTTATAATATTCAGTTCATTGCTGACGATGATGATAATGTTTATGTTATTGAAGTTAATCCTCGTTCGTCAAGAACTGTACCGTTTCTTTCAAAAGCAACTTCAGTGCCGATGGCACATATTGCTACCCAAGTTATACTCGGTCATTCACTTAAAGAACAGGGAATAGAAGAGGTTTACCCGAACGAGAAAAAGCGCTGGTATGTAAAAGCTCCTGCATTTTCCTTCTCAAAGCTTAAGGGTATGGATACCTATCTGTCTCCGGAAATGAAGTCAACAGGTGAAGCAATAGGATATGATAAATCTCTTACAAGAGCGCTTTATAAGGCTATTCAGGCGTCCGGACTTAACGTTGCAAACTACGGTACCGTTCTTGCAACTATAGCTGATAATGACAAACCGACAGCACTTCCTCTTATAAAGAGATTTTACGACCTTGGCTTTAATATTGAGGCAACAGAAGGTACTGCAAAGTATCTTAAGGAACATGGTATTCGTACAAGAGTAAGAGCAAAGCTTACGCTTGATGAAAGCGACGAAATTCTTATGGCTCTTCGTCAGGGACATATTGCATATGTTATCAATACTATTGACATTAATGCAGGCGATTCTCACTCTGACGGCTCGGAAATCAGAAGGGCAGCAGTTGAGAATAATGTAACGATGTTTACTTCTCTTGATACAGTAAAGGTCCTTTTGGATGTTCTTGAAGAAATCACACTTGGTGTTTCAACGATCGACGCAGAATAAGGAAAAGAAATGTATAAAGAAAATATTTACAAAATTTGCGAAAATAAACCCCTTACAGAATCTGTTTTCAAAATGGTGCTTACGGGCGATACAAAATATATCACCGCTCCCGGACAGTTTATCAATATTAAGCTTGAAGGTAAGTTCTTAAGAAGACCTATATCCGTATGTGACTGTGACGAAAATACTATTACCATTCTTTATAAGGTAGTTGGCGAAGGTACAAAGCAGATGTCTGAAATGCAGGTGGGCGAAAGTCTTGATATCTTAACAGGACTTGGTAACGGCTTTTCAATTACAGAATGCAGAAAGCCACTTTTAATCGGCGGCGGTGTCGGCGTTCCTCCTCTTTATATGCTTTGTAAGAGGCTTGTTGAAAACGGCGCTTCTCCTACTGTCATTCTCGGCTTTAATACTAAGGATGAAGTTTTTTACGAGGATGAATTTAGATCGCTTGGTGTGAATACGCTTGTAACAACAGTCGACGGTTCGTATGGCATTAAGGGCTTTGTTACCGATGCATTTACAGACGGCTATGACTATTTTTATACCTGCGGTCCTATGCCGATGTTCAAAGCTATCGAAGCAAAGGCTAAAACCTCCGGTCAATATTCTTTTGAAGAGCGAATGGGCTGCGGTTTCGGTGCCTGTATGGGATGCTCCTGCAAAACAAAATACGCAAATAAAAGAATTTGCAAGGACGGTCCCGTTCTTTTCAGAGAGGAGATAGTATGGTAGATTTATCTGTTAACCTTGCCGGAATGATAATGGATAATCCGGTTGTTCCGGCTTCCGGTACCTTCGGATTTGGTAAGGAGTTTAAGGATTTTTATGATATAAATATGCTTGGCTCGTTCTCTTTTAAGGGTACTACAAAAGAAGAACGCTTTGGTAATCCCACTCCGAGAATTGCGGAATGTACCTCGGGAATGATTAATGCAGTCGGACTTCAGAACCCCGGCGTTCACCATGTTGTTGAGCATGAGCTTGTTGAAATGAAAGAGTATTTTCATAAAAGAGTTATTGCTAACGTGTCGGGTTTTTCAGTTGATGACTACGCATATACCTGCGAGCTTCTCGATAAGGAAGAGCAAGTTGGTATATTGGAGGTAAATGTATCTTGCCCTAACGTTCACGGAGGAGGAATGTCATTTGGTACCAGTGCCGCCGCAGCTGCTGAGGTTACAAAAGCAGTAAAAGCAGTAACACATAAGCCTGTGTTTATAAAACTTTCTCCCAACGTTACTGATATCGCAGAGATTGCCCTTGCCTGCGAAGAGGCGGGTGCTGACGGTATATGTCTTATAAACACTCTTCTCGGAATGAGAATTGATATAAATAAAAGACAGCCTGTTATCGCAAATAAAATGGGCGGTTTCAGCGGTGACGCCGTATTTCCTGTTGCAGTAAGAATGGTTTATCAGGTTTCAAAGGCGTGCAGTATTCCTGTTATGGGATGCGGAGGTGTTTCGAGTGCGAGAGATGTTATCGAAATGATGATGGCAGGTGCGACTGCCGTTCAGGTTGGAGCAGCGAATCTCGTAAATCCCTATGCCTGTAAGGATATTATCGAGGCTCTTCCGATTGAGTGTGAAAAGCTCGGTATTGTTAAAATCAGTGATATTATAGGAGTGATTGATTAATGGGTAAGGACGTAATTGTTGCATGTGATTTCTCTTCGGCAGAGGACACATTTGCTTTTCTTGACAGATTTACAGATGTAAAGCCCTTTGTAAAAATAGGTATGGAGCTTTATTATTCAGAAGGTCCGTCAATAGTTAAGGAGATTAAGAAGAGGGGACACAAAATTTTTCTCGACTTAAAGCTTCATGACATTCCGAATACGGTGAAAAAATCAATGGCAGTGCTTTCAAGACTTGATGTCGATATGACAAATCTTCACGCTGCGGGTACTGTTGATATGATGAAGGCTGCAGTTGAAGGACTGACAAGAGAAGACGGCACAAGACCTATTCTTATCGCTGTAACTCAGCTTACTTCAACAAGCGAAGAGCGTATGCAAAACGAGCTTTTGATTAACGCTTCTATTAATGATACAATTGTTAAGTATGCGCAAAATGCTAAGGAAGCAGGGCTTGACGGCGTTGTGTGTTCTCCGCTTGAAGCGGGTATGGTTAAGGATGCGTGCGGTTGTGAGTTTATCACAGTGACTCCGGGTGTGCGTTTTGCAGACGGTGACATAGGTGATCAGGTAAGAGTAACTACTCCCGAAAAAGCAAAACAGATTGGGTCTGACTATATAGTTGTAGGAAGACCGATTACCGCTGCGGCAGATCCTGTTGAAGCGTACAAGAGATGTGTTGAAGAGTTTGTAGGATAGGAGAAAAATATGGAAGCATATAAAAGAGAATTTATTGAGTTTTTAGAGAATGCAGGAGTTCTCAAGTTTGGCGATTTTACGGCAAAAAGCGGTAGAAAAATTCCGTATTTCATAAACGCCGGAGATATTAAAACAGGCGACCAAATCAGAAAACTTGGTGAGTTTTATGCAAAGGCTTATTTTGATAAGCTCGGAAAAAAGAATGCTGTGCTTTACGGCCCGGCATACAAGGGTATACCGATTGCTGTTTCCGTTGCGGTTGCTCTTTCCGAAAACGGACTTGACGTTCCGTTCTTTTTTAATCGCAAGGAAGAAAAGGACCACGGCGAGGGCGGTGTTTTTGTCGGCTACAAACCGTCAGCGGGCGAAGAAATAGTCATCGTTGAGGATGTTGTTACTGCAGGAACGGCAATTCGTGAAAGCATGTCTATTCTTTCTTCTCTTGAAGGCACAAAGGTTTCTGCAGTGTTTGTAATGGTGGACAGAAAAGAAAAAGGAAAAACAGATAAGTCCGCTATAGCAGAGGTTGGCGATGAGTATGGTTTTCCTGTTTACTCTGTTGTCGATGTTTACGATATAATTGAATATCTTGAAGAGGATGAAAAGAACAGAGAAAATGTTGAAAGGATTAAAAACTATCTCTCTGTAAACGGTGCAAAGCAATAAGTGAAAGGAACAAAAAATGCGTCATTTACTTGATACTACTGATTTATCGCTTGAAGAAATAGATAATATGATTTCTCTTGCGATGGACATAATCTCAGACGGTGAGAAATATGCCCATATCTGCGATGGCAAAAAACTCGCAACTCTGTTTTTTGAGCCGTCAACAAGAACAAGATTGTCTTTTGAAGCCGCTATGATGGAGCTTGGAGGTAACGTTCTCGGCTTTTCAGAGGCAGGCTCATCATCAGCTGCAAAGGGTGAAAGTGTTGAAGATACCGTGCGTATGGTTTCATGTTATGCCGATATAATTGCTATGCGCCATCCGCTTGAAGGCGCTCCGAGAGTTGCAAGTTTCAAAACCGGTGTGCCGATTATTAATGCTGGTGACGGTGGTCATGCTCATCCGACGCAGACTCTTACAGACCTCCTTACTATTTACAGGGAGAAGGGTACGTTTGACAATCTTACAATCGGACTTTGCGGCGACCTTAAATTCGGAAGGACTGTTCATTCACTCATAAAAGCAATGAGCAGATATAAAAATGTTTCATTTGTTCTTATTGCTCCAAAAGAACTTCAGGTGCCGGATTATATCATTAAGGATGTACTTGAGCCAAGCGGCGCAAGTTATGTTCAGGTTGAAGATATGGAAAGCGAGATGCCTAATCTCGATATCCTTTATATGACAAGAATTCAGCGTGAGCGTTTCTTTTCCGAAGAGGAATATCTAAAGCATAAGGATGCGTTTATTCTTGATATGGCAAAGCTTAAAAATGCAAAAGAAAGCCTTACTATTATGCATCCGCTCCCGCGAGTTAATGAAATTACTACTGAAGTTGACGATGACCCGAGAGCGAAATACTTTGTCCAGGCACTTAACGGAAAATACATACGTATGGCTCTGATAATTACTCTTCTAAAATGGGGAGGTGCTCTTAAATGAATATAGATTCGATCGAAAACGGTTATGTTATAGACCATATTCCTGCAGGAAAGGGTATGCGTGTTTATGAGGTTTTAAGACTTTCTGAGCTCAAGTGTCAGGTTGCTATTATAACTAATGCAAAATCACAGAAAAATACGACCAAGGATATTATTAAAATCAACGAGCTTATTGACATCGACCTTAATCTTATTGCCTATATCGCTCCAAATGCTACGGTGAATATTATTAAGGACAATGTAAGAGTTGAAAAAAAGAAGTTAACCTTACCGAAAACGCTTAAAAATGTCGTAAGGTGTCCTAATCCAAGATGTATTTCCAACAATGAAAGCATCGACCACATATTCACTCTTACTGATGACAATGGTACATACCGCTGTATATATTGCGAAACTAAGGCGAAATATTAAAAGCAAAACACCTCGGACGAGCGGGGTGTTTTGTTATGTTTATAGGTTTATACACTTGTATATTTTTACCTTTTGTGTTATATTTTTTACGAAAGAGGTGAAACTCTATGCCTAAAAGCGGTAAGCTCTCCTGTTCATACCGGACTCAGAAAAAGATTGCTGAATCCATGAAAGAGCTTATGAAGAAAAACTCATTTGATAAGATATCAATATCTGATATAACTTCAAACTGCTCAATTCATCGCCAGACCTTTTATTATCACTTTAACGATAAATATGAACTTCTTGAGTGGATAATATATAATGAACTTGTAGAACCTTTAATTAACGGATTTACACTTGATAATATGTATGAACGTTTTGAAATTATGTTTTCCACCATGAAAAGGGATGAAATGTTTTTCAAGTCTGCATTCAAGGTAAGTCATGAATGGTTTGCGTTGTATCTCAATAACACAATAACTAAAGAGTTTTCAAAAATAGTAGTAAGTATTAATGACGAAAACGGTACGACATTTGAAAGCCAGAAGGATATACTTATAACATCGCAGTTTATAAGCTATGGCATTACCGGAGTAGTTTATAACTGGGCAATGAACGGTATGAAAGAAACTCCGCAGAATCTGACTGAAAGCCTAAAGAATATAGTTTCAGGTGTCAAACGTCTTGCCAATCGAACAAATAATTAAGGGATGTCATCGACATCCCTTTTTTGTTATGCGTTTGCTATTTCTTTTTCCGTCTCTTTCTCTGTATCAATGTTGTCACGGTATTCATCTTCAAGCACTTCTTCTACAGAATCCGGCGTTTTTTGAGCCTCGTCGAAGGCTATTCTGTGCGTCGCTTCCATAAATCCAAAAAGCATAAAGAAGGTCATTAATTCCTTTGGTGACTGAAGAGTATGCTCAAATAATGACATTGCAAGAAAACCGATTAATGAGGAAATATATAATACTGTGTACTGTGTGTAAATCTTTTTCGGGTGCTTTGATAATTCATAAAGCATCTTAACTGCAATTATAAATATATATGCGAATATTGCCAGACCGAATAATCCTCCTTCGAGCAAAAGCTCAAGGAAAAGGTTATGCGCATGCGTTCTGTCTATTAAGTATGTATCCCGTAAAAGAGTATGTATGTTTTCCGTTCCCGAACCAAGACCAATAAAAACAGTTTTAACATCATCCATAAAGATATTGTAGCAGCTGTGCCAGACATCAAACCTGTTTGTGTTAGACGAAAGAAAGTCAGTTGATGAATTTTTGTATCTTACAACAAGTCCGACAGGCACAGCGACAGATAGAAGCACAACAAATGGAAGCGCTTTTCTGAAAAGCTCTCTGTTTCTTGTAAGGCTGAAAAGGAATATAATAATTCCTAAAGCAGCCGCAATATAAGCACCTCTTGAAGTTGTCGCTATAATTCCTGCAAGTGAAAAAAACCAGCATACGCGACTTAGCTTTCTGTTTCTTGAATGAACAAAAAAGGTTGATCCAAAAGCACAAAACGGGCTTGTAATAACAAGAAATGTTGCAAGAATCAGCGGATTGTCAAAGGTAGAGGACGCACGCGAAGCATATCTTTTGTGAACGACCTCAAACGGTAGTGCGTCAAAAAATTTACCGTTAATATTATAATAAAACGGATTTGGAAACCTGTGTTCTATATCTCCGGTTCTCAGAGATATGGCAAAGGATATCATTTCAATAACCGCGATAAGCCCAATTATACCGGATGATATGTTAATAAAGGTGATTGCTTTTTTGAGCTTTTCATTACTGTTAACAGTGTTAGCAAGAAATACATACATAAGAAAACAGCCCATCCAAAGCATTCCTACAAGTGATGAAAATATGTGAGTTTTGCTCCATATACCTGATGCAACCATATAAATGGTATACATAAACATAAACTTGCCGACGTCACCAAGTAGCGCTTTGTTTTTTATATTAGACCAGTACTTTTTGAAAATAATAAAACCGGCAAACAAAACAAAGGGGCTTAAGTATTCAGGCAAAACAGGGAACGCTAAAAGCATAAATACAAGCCAGCACCAGGCAGGATTTTTGCGGTACTGCTCCCTGAATAAATTAAACTTTTCTTTCATAGTTCTTTCCTCATAGAATTTTACAAATGCCGTAAATCCAAACTAATAATACAACATAACCCATATTTTTGCAAGTATTGTTATTTTATAAACAAATAATAAAAATAAATAAAAATATTGAAAAGATAAAATTTATATTGTATAATTGATAAGTATAATTCTATTTATAATAAGAATTGGAGTACTGATATGGACGAAAAAGATTATGAAAATGAGCTTGAAAATATCGAGCCCGAGGTAACGGAATCTGAATCCTCATTGCCTAAAAACGCAACTGAATATGAGGATAACGACAACTGGACATTTGACGCGGAGGCAAAAAGCCTAACAGCAGATTTTGACGATTTGTTTGTAGCAGATGATTCGGATAAGGATGCCTCAGAGGTTATTGAAGAGCTTGAAGAAGAGGAAGAAAAGCATAAGGCTGAAGAAAAAGAAGCCTTGCAAAAGGATAAAATCGTAATCAGCAAAGAACCGCTTAAGTTTATTCCCGGCGTTATTTTTGTTATTGCGGTTATCGTTGTTTTAAGTTTCTTCGGTTATCGCTATTACAATGTGCCGAATTCAAAGGAGGGTGCTCTTATGAATCCCGGCTCCGTTGTATTGACTGTTGATGACGTTAAAGTTAGTGCCGGTATGTATAACTATTACTATTCAAGTATAGTAAGTTATTACGAAAGTTATGCCGCTTATGGTCAGGTGAGTCTTGATACATCACAAAGCTATGACACTCAATATACAACCGATGAAAACGGTAATAAAATCAGCTGGGCAGATTATTTTGAAAAACAGACTCTTGACCAGATTGAGTATATCACCGTATATTACGGCAAGGCTCTTGAAGAGGGTATAACTCTTACCCAAAAGCAGAAAGATATTGTTGAGGAACAGCTCGGTACGCTTCAGACTTCAGCAGATGAAGCAGGCAAAACCCTTGATGAATATATCCAGCAGCAGTTTGGAAAGTATGTAAGCACAGAAACCATCAGAGCAATGCTTGAGCAGTATTACTACGCTGCTAACTACCGTGGATTATATGCCACAAAGCCGCTTGATGAGGAATACTTAACAACATACGGCAAAGAGCATGAAAAAGAGTATTATACAACAGATATCAGCTATATCGCTCTTGAAATCGACCAGACTTCTGATGAATCTGTGAATGCTTCCATTGCACAGGCTGAAGATTACGTTTCGAGAATTACTGATGAGCAGTCAGTGCTTGATCTTGTTCCTGAAGTTTACGGAAGTTTTATTGATCAGGACGCTCAGCAGATTATGGCAAATTCAGATTCGGTAACTGAGGAAGAGGCTCAGCAGCAGGCTCTTCAGACATATCTTGACTCAACAAAGATTACAGTTTCATATACCGATTCAATGAACTATTTTGATGAGGATACAACAAACTGGCTCTTTGAAGAGGCAAAGGTAGGAGATACAAATTACTTCGCGAATACTGAAGCAGGTTACATCTATGTAATGCTCAAGACTTCTGATGCGTACAGGGATGAGGCAACTGTATATACAATAAGGCATGCTCTTATTGCTCCCGAAACAGAGGAAAGTGCAGATGCTACTGCAACAGGACAGCAGACTGAATTTACAGAAGAACAGCTTGCCCAAGCGCAGGAAAAGGCACAGGAGCTTCTCGATAAGTTTATTAGTGACAACGGATCTGAAACCGATTTTGCTCTTCTTGCCGAGGAATACAGCACTGATCCGGGTTCTACTACAATGAGTGGTCAGAATGATGTTTACGGTGGACTTTATGAAATAACTGAGGACACTAACTTTGTTGAGAATTTCAAAAACTGGGTTCTTGACCCGTCAAGAAAGACAGGGGATACAGGCATAGTTGAATCAGATTACGGCTATCATATTATGTATTTCATAAAGAGCGCTCCTTCTTATGAAACTCAACTTATTAAAGACGCAAGAAACGCGAAGCTTAATGAGATGATTGACAATGCCGATATTGATGTAAAGCAAGGCAGACTTGACAGAACTGTAGAAGGCTATATGGAATTCAAGAAGGCGAATACAGATACTGCTCAGTCTTCTGCTCAGAATGTGAATCCTGCGCAGTAATTAAGGCAAATTAATACTTGTATTATTTACACTTATAGTGTAAAATACTTTTTGAAATATTTTTACTATAAAAAGGAAGAATAAAAATGGCAAAGAAACAATTAGATGAAGATTTGCTTACAGGCGGCAGCATCAAGTCTGAAAAGGACAAGGCTGCTAAGTCAAAGCAAAATAAGACAAAGAAGCGTGTTTCCGTTTCTAAAAACACAAAAAAGATTATCACATCAGTTGTATGCTGTGTTGTAATTGTTGCTCTTTTAGTCGCATATGTTGCAACCGGTACAGTAAGAAAAGGTTTTGTATCATATCTCGGAATTCCGGCAAAGGTATTCACCTCTGCTACTGTATCTGACGGTGAAAATAAGGCAAGCATCAAAGTAGGCGTTTATAACTTCTACTATGCTTCAACTTATAATAATCTCAGAAATCAGCAGGAGCAGGCACAGCAGTATGTTCAGTACGGTATGGATCTTTCACAGCTTGGACTTGATTCTGGTCTTGCTGATGTTGACTTTGATAAAAAGCTTTCAAAGCAGACTTATGTTGATCCTGAAACCGAAGAAGAAATGACTTGGGAAGAGCATATGCATGACCTTACTCTTGACGCAATCAAGAACACATATGCTTACTACCTCGAGGCTGTTGAAGCAAACGGCGGCGAGGACCCTGAAATCACAGAGGAACAGCAGACACAGATTGACGATACATTAAGCCAGTATCAGGAGCAGGCAGATAAGTATCACTTTACTCTTTCTGCATATATCACTGCTGCAATGGGCAGAGGTGTTACCGAAGAGCTTTTCGTAAGAGAGCTCACCCGTCAGTTTATAGCTCAGAATTATCAGTCTGACCTTCAGACATCTAATACAGAGGCTGGCTACGACGATGCAAAGATTCAGGAATATCTTGACGAGCACGAGGATGATTTCATAACAATAGACGCTATGATTTATGAATGTGCTTCTGAGGACGAGGCAGCTGAATTTGCATCAAGACTTGCTTCTGACGGCTCAAACTTTGCAGAACTTGCCTCAGAATATGCAACTGAGGATTATGACAAGACTGCTTATCAGGACCCTGCATATTCAACTGTAATAGGTGCTACAAAAACTCTTATTAAGAACAGAGGTCTTGCTATCGGTGTAGGTACAACCGACGAGGAAACAGGTGAGGAAACTAACGAGGCTCTTGATTATCTTTTCAGCTCCGACAGACAGGCTGGGGAAATATATCAGTCGAGCACAACGGTTGTCTATCTTTTAGCACCTGCTTCACTTTCTGAAAGACATACTGTAAATGTTCGCCATATTCTTATTCTTCCTGATGAGAGTTCAGAAGCATCACAGCAGACTTCTGCAACAACAGAGCAGTGGGATGCAGCTTATGAAAAGGCACAGTCAATTCTTGATGAATGGAAATCCGGTGAAGCAACAGAGGATAGCTTCGCACAGCTTGCACAGGATAATTCAGCTGACGGTTCAGCATCAAGCGGCGGACTTATTGAAAATATCTGCACAGGAACAATGGTTGACTCATTCTCAACATGGTGTTTTGACACCTCGCGTCAGGCAGGTGACACTGCAATAGTTCGTTCCGATTACGGCTATCACATTATGTACTTCGTATCTGAAAATGATCAGACTGTATATAATTATACAATTACTCAGACTCTTGCGTCTGAGGATACTAATACTCAGATTACAGAAATTGAAGATGCTTATACAATTACAGATAACTTCTTCGGTAAGTTCTATAATCAGAAAGATGTTGATTTCAGTAACTAATTAATAATGGGAGGGGATTACCCCTCCCGAATACTATATTCACTTTGAAAGGGATTTTATGTCAGACAAAACGGATATTCAGAAACTTACGGATGAAATATCAAGACTTGCCGCTGCACTTGAGGACGTCAATTTTGAATGTCAGCGGCTCGAAATAATTAATTCAAATCTTGATTTTCAGCTTAAGTCAGTAAATCGTGAATTAAAACAGAATATTGCCGTGCTTGAATCCCTTGAGGAAGAGAATAAACGCTTAAAAGAGCAGCTTGGTAAAAGATAATGGAATATGTATTAAATACATCACAGTTAAGAGAATATGCACCAAAACTAATGGCAGGGGACAGGGTAGTGCTCTCAGGCACCGTTTATACCTCGCGTGATGCCGCGCATAAAAGAATAGTTAACGCTATTGAAAACGGCGAAAAGCTTCCTTATGATTTAACCGATGCGGTTGTTTATTATGCGGGTCCTACTCCTGCACCCGAAGGCCTTGCAATCGGCTCTTGCGGTCCGACAACTTCAAGCAGAATGGACGTTTTTGCCCCTCTTCTTCTTGACAAAGGACTTGTTGCAATGGTCGGTAAGGGCGAAAGAAACCGTGAGGTCTGCGACGCTATTATAAGAAATAAGGCTGTCTATTTGTGTGCTATCGGCGGAGCAGGTGCTCTCGCTTCAAAATGTATAAAAAAGTGCGAGGTTATTGCCTATGAAGACCTCGGCTGCGAGTCTGTAAAAAGACTTGTGTTTGACAGCTTCCCGCTTACAGTTGCAATTGACTGCTCAGGCGGAAATATTTTTGAAAGATAAACGACTTATTAAGGATTATCCTTAATAAGTCGTTTTTTTATTCTACTTGATTTTTTATTCTTTCAAGCACCTTTTTTTCTATCCTTGAAACATAGCTTCTGCTTATATTAAGCTTCTGTGCAACCTCTCTTTGGGTAAGAGGCTTTTTATTATTCAAACCGTATCTTAAAATTAGTATTTCTTTTTCTCTTTCATCTTCAAGGTTTTTAATAATTTGTGAGACCTTTTCCCACCTTATCTTTTTTTCTAAATCCTCCTCCATATCAATGTCGCTGCTTATAGTGTCCTCAATAGTAAGCGGGTTGCCGTCTTTATCGACCTCAAGCGTATCGTTAATCGACACATCTCCTGCGCTTTTTTTCTGTGAACGAAAATACATAAGTATCTCATTTTCAATACATCTTGACGCGTATGTTGCAAGCCGTGTTCCTTTTGTTGGCTTAAATGAATCTATTGCCTTGATTAACCCGATTGTACCGATACTTATTAAATCATCTGTATCGTTTGTTTTTGAATAGTATTTTTTTACGATATGGCTTACAAGTCTGAGGTTCCTTTCAATAAGAACACCTCTTGCATTTTTATCACCTTGCATCATTTTTTCAAGGTATTCCTTCTCCTTTGCCGGTGAAAGCGGTTTAGGGAATGAAGATGTGTTTTGTATGTGTAAGATGAAATAAAGAATATTGGCGCTTAAAAATGTAATAATTGCCGAAAGCATAAAATCCCCTCCGAATAATCTTATGCCTTTTCCTGTATGTCCTATTAACAAAACAATGTTTAGAACAAATTTTCTATTTTTCTATTATTTTCTATTGCATTTATCATTATAGTATTATATAATATTCTAAATACGGAAATTTCTAAAAAGTTTTTATAACAAGGTAGATAAAAAGATTTATGGATAAATTCAAATTAGTTAGTAAATTTAAGCCTACCGGCGACCAGCCTCAAGCGATTGACGCACTTGTTAAGGGCGTTCTTGAAGGTTATAAAGAGCAGACTCTTATGGGCGTTACAGGTTCGGGTAAAACCTTTACAATGGCAAATATTATTGAAAGGGTTAACCGCCCCACGCTTGTGCTCGCTCATAATAAAACTCTTGCAGCACAGCTTTGCAGCGAGTTTCGAGAATTTTTTCCGGATAATGCTGTTGAGTATTTTGTGTCTTACTATGAC
>DLBD01000029.1 GCA_002494125.1 Ruminococcaceae bacterium UBA7030
GCAGGTATCGGTATCGGTATCGCAACAGCAAAGGCAGTGGACGCAATAGCTCGTCAGCCTGAAGCAACAGGTGATATCCGTTCAACCCTTATCATAGGTTGTGCTCTTGCAGAGGCAACAGCTGTATACGGACTTGTTGCATGCATTCTTATCATCTTTATGGTGAAATAGTTTAGATATCGAAAGGAAAAGCAGATATGCTTAAGTTTGATATTAATCTCCTGTGGACTTTTATCAACCTTATTATCTTTTTCGTATTTATGAGACTTGTTCTCTTCAAACCGATAAAGAAAGCAATGGATAAAAGGCAGGAGCTTATTGACAAAAATATAAATGACGCTAAAAAAGCGTCAGATGATGCACAGCAGATTAAAGCTGATTATCAGGAAAAGATGTCCGATTACGAAAATGAGGGCAAGCAGATTATTGCCGATGCGCAAAAAGATGCAAAGCTTGAGTACAACAAAATTCTTGAGCGTGCTAACAATGACGCAGACAGGATTAAATCGGACGCAAAAAGAGCATCTGAAATCGAAAGCGAGAATGCAAGAAGAGCTGTTAAAGAGCAGATTGCACAGCTTGCTATTGAAACAGCCGAAAAGGTTGTTGAAAAAGAGGTTTCAGCTGAGCTTGACTCTGATATTTACAATAAATTTTTAAGTGAAAGCAGTGAAGATTAATGAATCAGAATTTTGAAAAATACATTGATACACTGCTTAACGGTAATGTCAGTGTGTCAAGTCTTGAGGACGCACAGCGAATGATAAGCGCTTCACAGGAGCTAGCAGAGCTTCTCGATAATCCAAATGTAACAGCAGAGGAAAAGGAACTTGTATGTAACGACCTTTTTGCACCTTCTGTAAGAAGCTTTATGACAGAGCTTTCAAAGGATTGCCGTGCTTTTCAGCTTCCTGAAATCATTGAAGAGCTTATCACCTCTATTGATAAAAAGAACAATATTTCAAGGGCTACGGTTTTCTGCGTTACTCCGCCTGACGAAAAACAGCTTGAGGGCATAAAGGATTTCGTTTGTCGTGAGGAAGGCACAAGCGACGCCAAAATTGAAATAGTGAAGGATAGCTCGCTTCTCGGCGGATTTATCATACGTGTTGCTGACAAGGAGTTTGACCATAGTCTTAAGGCTCGTCTTGAGGGTATTAAGCAGAAGGTTATGGCTTCGGCAAGGGATAAGAGTATTGATAACGACAACGTTATCACCGTTCTTCGTAAAGATATCAGGGATTACGAGCAAAAGGCTGACGGAGAGGAAATCGGTACTGTTGTCAAAATCGGCGACAGCATTGCAAATATCCATGGGCTAAATCACGCTATGTACGGCGAAATCGTTGTGTTTGAAAACGGCGTAAAGGGTATGGTTCAGGATATAAAGAAAAACCATATCGGCGTAATTCTTTTCGGCTCTGATGTTGGTATCCATCAGGGTACAAAGGTTAAAAGAACTCATAAAATGGCAGGTATTCCTGTCGGCGAAGCTTTTATTGGAAGAGTTGTTAACTCACTCGGCGAACCTATTGACGGCAACGGCGAAATTGAGGCGGAGGATTACCGCCCTGTTGAGCAAAGCGCTCCGTCAATCGTTGATAGAAAGAGTGTAGACACTCCTCTTGCTACAGGTATTCTTTCGATCGACTCAATGTTCCCGATAGGCAGAGGGCAGAGAGAGCTTATAATCGGCGACAGACAGACTGGTAAAACCTCTATTGCCATTGATACAATACTTAATCAGAAGGGCAAGGGAGTTATCTGTATCTATAACGCAATCGGCCAGAAGGCTTCAAGCGTTGCAAAGCTTGTCGGTACTCTTCAGAAGGCAGGCGCAATGGAATATACAATCGTCGTTTGTGCAACTGCATCCGATCCGGCGTCGCTTCAGTACATCTCACCTTATGCCGCAACCGCGCTTGCAGAGCATTTTATGTATCAGGGCAGGGACTGCCTTATCGTATATGATGATTTAAGCAAGCACGCAGTTGCTTACCGTGCTTTATCACTTCTTCTTGAAAGAAGTCCCGGTCGTGAGGCTTATCCGGGTGATGTATTCTATCTCCACTCAAGGCTGCTTGAAAGGTCAAGCAGGCTTACACCGGAGCTTGGCGGAGGTTCAATAACCGCCCTTCCGATTATTGAAACACAGGCGGGCGACGTTTCCGCATATATCCCGACAAATGTCATCTCGATTACCGACGGACAGATTTACCTTGAAAGCGACCTTTTCTTCAGCGGTATGCGCCCTGCGGTTAATGTCGGCCTTTCAGTATCCCGTGTCGGCGGTGCAGCTCAGACAAAGGCGATGAAGAAAGCCGCAGGCTCACTTCGTATTGACCTTGCGCAGTATCGTGAAATGGAGGTTTTCACTCAGTTTTCTTCTGATCTTGACGAGGAAACAAAGGCAAACCTTGATTACGGTAAAAGCCTTATGGAGCTTCTTAAGCAGCCGCTCGGCAGACCGCTTTCTCTTGCAGAGATGGTAATAACTCTTGTAGCGGCTACCAATAAGAGCTTTGTTGGCGTTGATGTTGAAAAGATTAAACCGATGCAGATGTCCATGCTCGAATACTTTGACACAAAGTACCCGAGTATTGCAGAGGATATAGAGCAGCACAAAACACTTGATGACAATATTAAGACGCAGATTATTGCTGTTGTCGAAGAATTTAAGAAGGTAAATAATGGCTAACGCTCGTGAAATTCAGGCAAGAATGAAGTCTATTAAGGACACGATGAAAATTACAAGCGCTATGTATATGATTTCATCGTCAAAACTTCAGAAAGCCAAAAGAGACCTGAAAAATACCGAGCCTTACTTCTATGCAATTCAGGATTCGCTTGCAAACATTCTTGAACTGTCGCCAGAAACGGGTAACGTTTATTTTGACAAGAGAGAATACTTACCCCCGCGTGAACGCAAGCAGGGCTATATTGTAGTAACTGCCGACAAGGGTATGGCAGGCTCATATAACCACAATGTAATCAAGATTGCCGAGAGGGAAGGCTTGTCCGATAATAAGAATATGCTTTTTGTTGTCGGTCAGGTCGGAAGAAAATATTTTGAAAAAAAGAATATTCCCATTGATATAAACTTCCGTTATACTGCGCAAAACCCTAATATGAACAGAGCGCGTTATATCGCCCAGACTGTTGTGGATTTATTTGTCAAGGGTGAGCTTGATGAGGTCTATATTGTTTATACAAAGGTTGAAAACTCCGTAACATTTAATGCGGAGATTCGTCAGCTTTTACCTCTTCGAAGGAGCAGACTTGAGGAAGCAAACGAGGCTAATAACAAAACATATACAAACTGTTATTTTGAGCCTGATATCGACAGCGTGTTTGAGCATATTGTACCTCACTATGTAGCAGGCTTTGTTTACGGTGCTCTTGTTGAGTCATTTTGTTCAGAACATAATGCGAGAATGATGGCAATGCAGACTGCCACAGACGCCGCAAAGGATATGCTTAAATCACTTGGTATGGAATATAACCGTGCGCGCCAGGCTGCTATTACCCAGGAAATAACCGAGGTTATTGCAGGATCAAAAGCGCAGAAAAACAAATCAGAGTAGGAGGTGTCCTTTTGTATGAATAAAGGCAGAATTACACAGGTTATGGGACCTGTTATTGATGTTGAATTCGATGGCGAGTTACCCAAGATTAAGGACGCTCTTGAAGTAAATATTAACGGCAAAAGACTTGTTATGGAGGTCAGCCAGCATATAGGATCAAACACAGTTAGATGTATTATGCTTGCTGCTTCAGAAGGTCTTAGCAAGGATATGGAGGTTGTTGCAACAGGCGACGCTATCAAGGTGCCTGTCGGCGAAAAAACTCTCGGCAGACTTTTCAACGTTGTAGGCGATACAATTGACGGACTTGAAAGTCTCGACGAAGAGGAGCACTGGGCAATCCACAGAAGCGCTCCTTCCTTTGACGAGCAGTCCTCACAGGTAGAAATTCTCGAAACCGGTATTAAGGTAATCGACCTTCTTACACCATATCAAAAGGGCGGTAAAATCGGTCTTTT
>DLBD01000103.1 GCA_002494125.1 Ruminococcaceae bacterium UBA7030
CAGAAGAATTTGAGAAAATTAATCTTATCGTAGCCGCTTGTGTCAAGAAAATGTTGATATTTCATAACATATCTTTCAAACGCAAGGGATAATAAATCAACAGTAAAAAGATTTTTGAGTATTATTCTTATGATGCTTCCTGCCGTTTTCTCTCTGGTGAAGAAGTATATTTCAACAACAGCCATAAGAAGCGCAGAAATACTCGCAAGAATGATAAACATATTCAGTCCTCCTCAAAACGCCGAAGCGATAGTGGTTACTTGATAACGGTTGCCATTGTATTCGGCGCCATACCTGCTGCGTTTGCCTCGTCGGTGTCGATGTGCATAGCAAGCGCATAGTTTTCGGATACACGAACAACAACGTCGCCGAAGGTAAGGCTTCTGCCGTTTGCAGTCGGGATTTCAACAGAAACAATCTGTCCGTTTTCAAGACCCATCTTTTCTGCGTCTGCAGGTGTAGCGTGTATATGTCTTTTAGCGGCGATAACGCCCTTTGAAATTTCAACCTCGCCTGCAGGACCGACAAGCTTGCAGGTGCCGGTTCCCTCAAGGTCGCCGCTTTCTCTTACAGGAGCTGTAACGCCGATTGAACGCGCATCTGTGAGTGAAAGCTCAACCTGGGTTTCAGGCCTTACAGGACCGAGAATTGATACTGCAGGGAATTCGCTTTTAGCGCCGATAACCTTAACTCTCTCCTCGCAGGCAAACTGACCCGGCTGAGAGAGCATCTTCTTAACGGTGAGCTCGTAGCCCTTGCCGAAAAGTGTTTCGAGATCCTGCTGTGACACGTGAACGTGCCTTGCTGAAATTTCTACTAATACCTGATTTTCCATAATAATTGTACTCCTTAAAAATTATTCATATGATATTTTATACCACTTTACATTGTTTTTCAACCATTAATTTAGTATAATGATTTTATAAACCTATTTATGATAAGCGGTGATAATATGACATTGGACGAGCTTAATGAAAAATGTCTTGCCTGCAGGGCGTGTAAGCTTTGCGAGGGACGGACAAATCTTGTGTTCGGCGTAGGGAATGAAAAGTCAAAAATAATGTTTGTCGGCGAGGGTCCCGGCGAGCAGGAGGACTTACAGGGATATCCTTTTGTGGGGCGTTCTGGACAGCTTCTTGACAAGCTTCTTGCAGTAATTGACCTTTCGCGCGACAAGAATGTTTATATAGCAAATATTGTTAAGTGCCGACCGCCGAAAAACCGTGACCCCGAAGCGCAGGAGCAGGATGAGTGCATCAAATGGCTTCGTGAGCAGTTTAAGATAATAAGGCCGGAAATTGTTGTCTGCCTCGGAAGAATTGCGGCACAAAGACTTATTTCGCCCGACTTTCGTGTTACAAGGCAGCACGGTGAATTTATAAAGAAAGGCGATACGCTTTTTATGGGGACGTATCATCCGTCCGCTCTCCTTCGCTATCCGGAAAACAAGGAGGCTGCCTTTGCCGACTTTCTCGCGCTCAGGGGCAAAATCAAAGAAATGAATATACAAATATAAAGAGAGAGTGAGTTCACTCTCTCTTTTAACTTAATTTCATATCGGGATTGTAGTTTTTATTGAGCTTCTGAATGTTCTTCGTTGTTGCAGAAACTATCGAATTGTAGTCAACTCCGTCCTTGCCGGACATATATGTCAGCGTGTATTCCTGACTGTCATAGCTTGCATAGTCGTCAAGGAAAAGAGGAGTCCTTTCAATCTCGCTGTAAAACGTGTTTTCGCCGGCTGTCTCGCCGTTGATGTAATATCTCTTCCAGCCGTATTCATATTCCATAACTGCGCTGAAAGCGGTTTCAAAGTTCTCATCCTCAAGCGCATAAATCTGTGCAGAAGCGGTGTAGGAGCTCTGCGTCTTGAATACATAGTCGTTAATGCAGATGCTCTTGATACCGTCATAATTTCTTATTGTCAGATAGAATACGTTTCTGCTGTCTTCATAGCTTGAAATTGAATCCTTTGAAAACAGCTTTTTTGCAATTGTGCCGTTCCAGCCGTAAACCTCAACGCAGTATGTCGGATTTTCAATTACTATCGAATTTCCGGTGCGGTAGTCGATGGAGCTTGATTTAATCATCTTTCTGTAAACCACAATAAGCTCGTCGTTACCGTCGTCGTTGAAATCAATCAAAGAAACGTAGCTTACGCCGTCGATGTAGTCGAGTCCGCTTTCGCTCTTCACTTCTGGACTGCCGTGCTTTTTAATTCTGTCAGTTACTATGTTATAGTATGCATCAAGCTTAAGTTGCTCCTCCGACTTGATATCGTTTTCAAGCAGAGCGGAGCCTGAGAAGGTCTGGAGCGTTTCGCTAACAAGCTCAACAGTTGCGTCGGCCTTGCTTGCCTTGATAACCGAAAGCTTTATCGTTTCAAAATCATAGGCATTAATTTTGCCTTTCACGGTATAAATGTTGTCTGTATAATCGTAATCGCATTCGCTTGATTTTTTGAAGCTGTCGCCTTTGAGGGCATAAATTATTACCTTTTCGGGAGTTTCCGCCTCCGATTTGCATATGTAATATTTGTTGTTTTTGCGGTAGAAGGAAATCCAGTACCCGTCAGTTGCGCTTTCGGTGTGGTTCGCCGTTTCGCTGTAAATGTTTGAAAATTCACCGCTGACATAACCCCATACCTCAAGCACATATTCAGTTCCGTTATTATAACAGAGCATAAGCTCGTCGCTTCCGTCGTTGTCAAAATCCATCTGCCTTGCGTAGCAGAGACCTGTAAGGTAAGCCATACCCTCGCCGTATTCATCTTCGTTGAGATAGTCCCATTTTGAAGAGCCATAGTCGGTAATGCAGTCGGTACACACCTTTGCAGCATCGGCATAGTATTTTTCATTTTTCTTGTTCTGCTTATGAATAGTGTGTGAAAAGCCGACAATAAAAGCGATTATCGCAATTAAAAAGAGAATGAACGCAAGAAGCTTGAGAAGAAGCGCGCGCACGTTTGGCATAGTTTTAAGCGCTTTGATAGTTTCTCCGTGAGCAATATCATCAAAGGAAAAAATACTTGAGCGTGACGCCTTGTCTTTTATCTGCTTAAGCTTAATTCCAAAAGTAATGAAAGCGTCAGAAAGCTTGCTTTCACGCTTTTCGTTCTCAAAATCATCGTCAAAGTAATTATATCTTCCCACGCTCTCACCCCTTTTCAATCAAGCATAGTCATAGACATTATAACATATTTTTATATTAATAGCAACTATATAAATATATGCCCGCCCCTCAGGCTAAAGAACAAACGCAGGCTGCTGAAAATCATTTCAGCGGCCTGCGTTTAATCATATTCCTATTATTGAGGTTAGAAGGTATACTGCGCCGGAGCAAAGCCATGCTATTGCACATTGCAAAACCACCATACCCGACGCCCATTTCCAGCCAAGCTCACGCTTAACTGACGCAACTGCTGCAACACACGGAGTATAAAGCAGGCAGAATACGAGGAACGACGCCGCCGAGCGTGTCGAGAGCGCTGCGGTGATACCTGCCGTACTGCCGAAAAGAATTGACAGGGTGGACACAACACTTTCCTTTGCAAGAA
Source organism: Ruminococcaceae bacterium UBA7030 (assembly GCA_002494125.1). Taxonomy (GTDB): domain Bacteria; phylum Bacillota; class Clostridia; order Oscillospirales; family Acutalibacteraceae; genus Eubacterium_R. The sequence goes on from DLBD01000103.1 coordinate 3,557, forward strand.
AGCCGGTGATAAGTGATGTTGTCATTCTCCAGTCATCAAATCCCAGCGGTGCAAATATCGGCGAAATCCGGCCTGCAATTACCGCAAGAATACTATCCTTTGAATCAACCACCATTTCAAGATGAAGGTTAAAGGTTCTTAAAAACCAGATAACAATGGTCGCAATGAATATTACCGTAAAGGCTCTTGTTATGAAATCCTTTGACTTTGTCCATATAAGGTGAAGAATATTTTTTGCGCTTGGCATACGGTAGTTAGGAAGCTCCATAACAAAAGGCACAGCCTCGCCCTTAAACGAAGTCTGCTTCGACACAAGCGCCGTGAAAATTCCCATAAGAATTCCGAAAACATAAAGAAGAATCATTACAAGCGCAGAATACTTCGGGAAAAACGCCGCCGCAAAAAGTCCGTAAATCGGAAGCTTTGCCGTACAGCTCAT
>DLBD01000138.1 GCA_002494125.1 Ruminococcaceae bacterium UBA7030
CGCGACCAGCTTCTTGACGAGGTATGGGGCTTTGATTACTACGGCGACTCAAGAACCGTTGACGTTCATGTAAAGCGTCTTCGTGAAAAGCTTGAGGGTGTATCAGACAAATGGTCGCTCAAAACAGTATGGGGCGTTGGATATAAATTTGAAACTAAGGATTAATCAAAATGTCTGCAATTCAGAAAACGACAGCGAGGATGAAGGAGCATTACTCGCATAACAGTATTTTTATAAAATACTTTACGCTTTTTGCAGCTATACTACTTGTAGTGCTGACCATTCTTGGCTCAGCACTTACTATTCTCGTAAACGCATATCTGCAAAACGAGAATACAAGGCTGCTCAAGGAGAATACCATCCACCTTGCCGACAGTATTAAAAACAATTTAATAAGCCAGGATATGAACAACAGATATTCAATCGAAAAGCAGCTTATCTGTAATTCGCTTGAAATCACTTCAAATTCAATCGGAGCAGATGTTTTCGTTGCCGATGTTGAGGGCAATATCATTCTCTGCAGGGACAGAGCAAAGGGCTATCCTCTCAACGAAAAATTACCCGAATGTCCTCACCACGACAATTATATTATCGGAGACTCAATACTCCAGCAGGTTTATGAGGGCGGATTTACGGGAACTGCGAGCATCAACGGTGAAACATCTTACGTTTCGGCAACCCCGATATACAGTAACGGCGAGATTATCGGCTCTGTTTTCGCTATATCAAAAACCCACGTTGACGACCTTGTTTATGCAGTTTTGCGTATATTTGTACTTAGCGCGCTTGCATGTCTGTCAATAGGATTTTACTGCATCTGGCGTCTTACTAAAGGCTTTGTAAAACCGCTTCAGCAGATGAGTGCTGCTGCAAAGCAGTTTGCCATCGGCGACTTTTCATACAGAGTTAAGGTCAAGGGCGACAATGAGCTTGCAGAGCTCGGGCGAGCGTTTAACGATATGGCGGACTCACTTGACGCATTGGAATCATCAAGACGAAACTTTGTTTCAAATGTATCACATGAGCTTCGAACGCCGATGACATCCATTGGCGGTTTCATTGACGGTATGCTTGACGGCACAATACCTCCTGACAAATACAATTATTATCTTGAAATAGTCAGCAGCGAGGTAAAGAGGCTTACCCGTCTTGTTGTCACAATGCTCAATATGAGCAAAATCGAGTCAGGCAGCTTTGAAATGAAGCCGAGAAACTATGACATCAGCGACCAGATAATACACATTCTTCTGACCTTTGAACAGAAGATTGACGATAAACATATCGAAATCAAAGGACTTGAAAAGCTCAAGCCGACGTATATAGTTGCGGACATTGATATGATTTATCAGGTAATCTACAACATCTTTGACAATGCGGTTAAGTTCACAAACGACGGCGGATATATCGAGGTTAAGATGACTGAAAACGAAAAGGAAATTCAGGTCAGCATTAAAAACAGCGGTATCGGCATTAAGTCTGAAGAGCTTTCAAAGGTGTTCCAGAGATTTTATAAGGTTGACAAGTCACGAAGCCTTGACGCAAAGGGTGCAGGACTCGGACTTTATATTGTTAAAATGATGGTTGAAATGCATTCGGGCAAAATATGGGCGCAAAGCGAAAATGAAAATTCTGCGGAATTTGTATTCACCCTTCCGAAAACGTATAACCCCATCTATAAAAAGGAGATAAAATAACTATGGACGAACATGATTTTTTCAAAAAACCTGAGGATAATGAAGGCGTTTATTATACACCTCCTCAGAATACGGAGCAAAGCGAAAGCTCCGCTCCGATTTATACCCCGCCTGTTGAGCCGGCAGTTGTACCGACTCCTCAGCCAAGCGAGAATACACAGTACACATATATTCCGCAGCAGCAGTACGCACCGTACTCGCCGCCGCCGAAGAAAAGTGCAGTTCCTAAAGTGCTTGCAGTTATTATAGCAATCTGCATTGTTATTGCAGGCGTTGCATTAGCGGTCGGAGTGTCACACAAGATTTCAAACAAGAACACCCTTCCCTACTCAAGCAGTGAGGAACAGGAGGAGAGCGAGGACACCGGCGAGGATGTAAAGCTTTACGGTAGCGACGAGGTTGAAAAATCAGACAAAAACGGAAATCTTACGGTTGCCGGCGTTGCTGAAGAATGTATGGATTCCTGCGTGGGTATTTCGGTTTACGCAAGCCAGTCAGGTGCCGGAAGTTACTTTTATAACTACGGTAACGGCAGCTCAGATTCAGAGCCGGCAAAGTCCGGCGAAGGCTCGGGCATTATAATGAAAGAGGCAGGAAGCAAGACCTATATTCTCACCTGCGCTCACGTTATCAGCGGCGGAGACAGCTTTAAGGTTACGCTTAACGACGGCACCGAGCTTGACGCAGAAATGGTAGCATACGATTCGCAAACGGATATCGGCGTTCTTTCTATTGAAAAGACAGGTCTTCAGGTTGCAGAGTTTGCAGACAGCGACCAGCTTGTAGTAGGCGAGCAGGTTGTAGCCATCGGTTGCCCCGGCGGTCTTGAATTTATGAACTCCGTCACAAGCGGTTACATTTCGGCTCTTTCAAGACCTGTTTCATCTTCAATCGGATACGACAACGAATGTATCCAGACCGACGCAGCAATTAACCCCGGTAACAGCGGCGGCGCTCTCTTTAATATGCAGGGTCAGGTTGTCGGCGTAAACTCTTCGAAAATCGCTTCAACCGAGTATGAGGGTATGGGCTTTGCTGTTCCTTCAAAAACCGCTATCGCAACTGCCAACAGCCTTATTGCTGAGGGCTATGTTTCCGGAAGAGCTAAAATCGGCATCTCATATAACCCGCTTACAAGCTATTCAAATTCAACTGCAGTTCTTGCCGCCCTTAACGAAAAGGGATATAAGGACGCAAACGGCACAATGGTTATAAACGAGATTGACTCTAATTCAGACCTCAACAACAGCGATATCAAGCAGTATGATATGATTGTTGCCGTAAACGACACAACAATGACGTCGGTTGATGTTCTCACCTCGGTGCTTTCAAAATCAAGCCCTGGAGATACAATCACACTCACGATTGCGAGAATCGACGGCAATTCAATTTCAACCTTTGATGTTGAATGTAAGCTTATAGAATCAAAGAAATAAAGCCGAAAAAGCTTACGGCTCACAATACAGATGCATTGTTAATTATTCTTTTATTTAATATTTTGGAACAGATTGGAACAGATAAAAACTAAAATAAATATATAAAAAAAATAATATAAAAAGTTTGCAAATCATCTGTTCCAATGTGTTCCACAAAGAAAAAGGTTGACTGTTTTTCAGTCAACCTTTTTTTATTATTTATGCGTATTTAATTGATTTTTCAATCAGAGCTCGGCGATTAACTCAACCTCGCAAAGAACGCCCTTCGGCAAATCCTTAACCGCAACGCAGGAGCGTGCAGGCTTTGATGTAAAGTAGGTGCCGTAGATTTCGTTAAACTTTGCAAAATCGCTGATGTCAGCGAGAAAGCAAACCGTCTTAACAACCTTATCCATAGATGTTCCGGCAGCCTCAACAACAGCCTTAAGGTTTTCGCAAACCTGTGTTGTCTGCTCCTCGATTGTCTTTGCCTCAACATCGTTAGTTGCGGGATTGATTGCAATCTGTCCCGATGTGAAAAGAAGTCCGTTCGCTTTTACTGCCTGTGAATAAGGTCCGATAGCGTTTGGCGCGTCACTTGTCTTTACATATTCCATAACTAATCCTCCGTATATTAACTGCAGACCTCAAAGCCCTGCTCTTTTAGTGCGTTTTTAATCTGAACAATATGCTGATAATCCCTTGTTTCGACTCCGATATTAAGATAGCAGTCGGTAATATTCATATCAAGGTCGGTGCTTTCATAATTAACCGAAACAACATTTGCCCGAAGGTCAGCGATAATTCTGCTGACGTCACTAAGCTGTCCCGGTTTATCGCTGAGCGCAATTTTGATGTTTGCGGTTCTTCCGCCCATCATAAGACCTCTTTCAATAACTCGTGAAAGAATAGTAACGTCAATATTACCGCCTGATACAAGACAACATACCTTCTTGCCCTGAATATCAGGAATCTTACCGTTCATAACAGCGGCAACAGGTACTGCGCCTGCACCCTCTGCAACGAGTTTTTCCTGCTCCATAAGGGTAAGAATAGCGAGTGCGATTTCGTCGTCGGTAACCGTAAAAATACCGTCAACATATTCCTTTGTCAGTTCATATGTAAGGTCGCCCGGTGTTTTAACAGCAATACCGTCGGCAATAGTCTGTACCTTTTCAAGCGTTTCAATCTTGCCGTCGTCCACCGATTTCTGCATTGAAGGAGCGCCGGCTGCCTGAACGCCGTACACCTTGCATTTTGGATTAATCTGCTTGATTGTATAGGCAACGCCTGCGATAAGTCCGCCGCCGCCAATCGGCACAACAACTGCGTCAATGTCGGGAAGCTGCTCGAGAATTTCAAGTCCGATTGTACCCTGACCCGCAATTACGTCGGGGTCGTTGAACGGATGAATAAATGTGTAGCCCTTCTCGTCACGAAGCTCTATTGCTTTTTTATATGCGTCGTCATAAACGCCCTTGCAAAGGCACACCTCGGCGCCGTATCTTTTAGTCGCCTCAACCTTGCTGATAGGTGCGCCGTCCGGGAGGCAGATAAGAGATTTAATGCCGTTTTTTGTTGCAGCGAGGGCAACGCCCTGTGCATGGTTACCGGCAGAGCAGGCAATTACACCCTTTGCCTTTTCCTCATCGGAAAGCTGACTTATTTTGAAATATGAGCCTCTTACCTTGAACGAACCTGTAACCTGAAGGTTTTCCGTTTTAAGATACACATCCGCACCCTTGCATATATTCTTTGCAAGAATCATATCCGTTTTTCTTACAACGTCGGATAAAACTCTTTTTGCGCTGTATACTCTGTCAAGTGTTAACATAGTTACACTCCCTTAATTATAATATTAATTACCTATTTTACTATTGTTCTTCAGTTTTGTCAATTACCAAGTTAAAGCGCAGTCAACATAACTTATAACCGCATCGCTGTCAAGAGTTATTCTGAGCGTCTGATTTTGAGAGTTCAGGTATACAGCGTCATATTTTACGCTGTCTATACCGTTGTCCGAGCTGCCGATTTGTGTTGCGGAAAAATCAGCGAGCACAAGTCCGCCCTCGTAGTAATCGGAAACAGCGTCAGCGAAAGACTGTGCGTTTTCCCTCGCTTTTTCTTCAAGAGCACTATCTCTTTCATAGGCATACATAACGCTTGCCTGTCTTGTATTCTTGTAAGTGAAGCTGCCGTTTGAAAAAACGCCGTCAACCTCTCCCGCGCCGTCAAAAAAGCCTGTAATGTCAGATTTCAGACTTTCTCCCTTTTCTTCATCGGTATTAACTGCAGTTACATCAGACACATATGTTGTCGTCTGCGAAGGCATTTGCGTCACGCTTTGTGTTGTTTCGTTGTCATCGCTGCCCTTACACGATGCAAGGCAAAGCATTAAAAGTACAGAAAGTATTAATATGCTTATTCTTTTCATTTCATCACCCGTAATTATTACTGCTTTTATATTAAATATTATAACAGAATGTGTCAAGCTTTCTATTGACTTTATTGTAACATTATTATAAAATTAATATGTATTATAACATTTTAGGAGGAGTAAATATGAAAATCGCTAAAAAAGCGTTTGCTCTTTTACTTTGCGCTCTTCTTGTAGCTCTCACCTTCGCAGGCTGTTCAAAGGCTGAGGAAGCTGAAGAGATTACTGACGAGACATTGCTTATCGCCTATAAAAAATCAAATGCAAATAACGCTCCCTTCGTTTATACAGACGAAAACGGCGAGCTTGCAGGCTTTGATGTCGAACTTATGGAAACTATCTTCAACGACATCAAAAATGATTATAAGAACTACAAATTCATCGAGGTTGCCGACGATTACAGAATCGGCGAGGACGCTGCTTACACCGATGAGGACGGAAACGAGTATATTGCATACCTCGAAATCGGCGGTCTTACAAAGGACAGCGGAACCTTTAACGAGGATTACTCAATGAGCGAAAGCATTATTGATAACAGCGTTATTGCAGTTTGCGCAGATTCGACTGTAAAAAGCTTTGCAGACCTTGCAGGAAAGAAGGCAGGCGTGATTTCACTTACCGCAGCAAATGCGCTTGAAAAGCACGCAGCACTAAAAAACAGCCTTGCCGCTGTATCGGCATACGAAGATATTCAGTCGGCTGTATCAGACCTGAAGTCAGGTCAGATTGATGTTCTTATCACTGATGAATTCACCTACTGCCCGGCAGAAAATACCGACGGTCTTAACGTGCTTGACGGCGTACTTGACACAGTTAATTACGTTTACGGCTTTAAGAAATTTGACTGGTATAAGGATTCAATCAACACCGCTGTTATGGAGCTTCAGGACCCGGAATATAACGATGCTGACGAGCTCACGCCTCTTGTTGAAAAATATTTCGGCTACGATGCAAGCAACTTTACTTACACTCCTAAAACAAAATAATTGAAAACAAAAGACTGCCGCGTCAATGACACGGCAGTCTTTTTTATTTATATAGAAAGGTTTGTATAATCGCTTTTTGTGAAATTAATTGCTTTTGAATACTGCGCTTTCTGTCTGTCCCTTTCCTCGCCCGAAAGGGTTTTATTTATTACTGCAAAATCCTTTGCATTAATTATTCCGTCGGGCACATAATCGCAGGTGCAAAGCTCTATCGGCTTTTCACTTAAATCATTTGTGTTGCTTGAAACCGAAATGGTTACCTCTCTCGAAATCGAATTGTCAGCAGTAACCAGCGCAGTTTTCACTCCGGGTGTTGAGGTGAAATAATACCTTCCGTTTTCGTCGGTTTTCGAAACCGTTACGCCGTTAATAATAACCGAAGCGCCGCTGACACCCTCGCCCGAAAGGTTGTTTATAACGCCCGATACCGCATATATACCGCCCGACCTTATCTCAACGTCAACATCGCAGGTGCTTGTCAGTACGCTAACCGAAAGCGTGTTTGCCGTGTACTGAGAGGTGTCGTTTGCGTACCAATGATTTACCGACTGGGTTTCCTTATAAACAATCGGATAACCGTCTATCTTACTTTCACCCGTAACGCTTGAAACTCTGCCGTCAAGGTAATATACAGTAACTGTCATATTTGTCATAATTTTTGAATAGTTATAATGAAAATATGCGTTCCCGTTTTTATCGGACATAAAGCTTCCGTCGCTGTATGCGGTAAGATATGCTGTGGTAGTCGCTTCAATATGGTCAATTTCGTTGCCCTCGTCATATCTGTCGCAGCGAAGCATAACCGTGATATTTCCCGAGGTTCTGGTGTCGCTTGCATACCAGCCTGCTGCAAAGTAATACTTCACGCCTTCTTCAAGATAATGGGTAAGGCAGAACTGCCTGCTGTTATGCTCATTCTCCGTATAGTTCGGATCGTTCGTTGCATAGTCATGCTGAACATAAAGCTTGCTGCCGTCGGACTGCTTCTCCCTTGTAAAAAGATATGCCTCGCTTGCAGGAATATTATATGAAAGGAAGGAATAAACTCCCGACTTTGACGGAGTATATGTAAACCACGCAAGGTCGTCCGCGCCGTCAATTACAGATGTTATCTTTATGTCGAGGTCAAGCTCAATCGCCTTGCCGAACGCAGAAAAGGCGCATGCCCAAACTGACAGGATTACTACTGCGCACAAAAGCAGGGATAATATTTTTTTCATCCTCGTCAATTTAAGCACCGCCTTTCATTTTTATTCGTATGTAAACTCCGAGGTCTTTATATTAATAAAGTTTGCAAAATATTCTTTTACGTTATCGTAACTGCTGTCTTTGTTTATTATAGCATAATCTTTCGCATTAATAAAGCCGTCTTCGTTAACATCAAAAATTATTACGGGTGCGTTAAGCTGTGAAGCAGGATTATCTTTAGAGATTACAAGCTCCCTTTCCGTAATCCTGTTTCCGCCGATTTTCACGGTAACATCGCTGCTTGCAGGTACCGTAACAGTAAGCTGTCCGTTTGAATCTGTCACACCGGCAGACGTACCGTTGACATAAACATTTGCACCGCTGACAGGAATTGTACCCGTGTCGGTATTCGGATTTTCAAGCACAGTAGCGTTTACGGTTACATCCTTATAAAGTGAAATGCCGCTTAACTCAATCGTGTTAATACCCGTATTACCCTTTGTTGCAAGCTCAAGCTCCTCGCCGTTTACCGACTCGCCTCCGTTTATGAAAATCCTGATATAAAGCTTTTCCTGATTATCACATGCGCTCGGAAGCGGAAGGTTGCCGTAGGTTTCAACCGTATTAGTTGAAGCGTCGTTGCTTATCGCTCTTGCATTTGAGCCTGAAACATATGTGTAAGAGCTTCCGTTAAGGCTGTATGCAACGCCCCAGTCACGGGGTCCGTAGTTTGAGCTGAGCTGTTCAAGATTGAGCGTGAGATTTTTATAGCCGAGAGTGCTTGTTTCAATCTGCCAGTAGCCTACTGAAGAAGCATTGGCGTCGTCACGTCTGTCCTTGTTTGCAGAAAACGGATTTTCTGCATTGAATTCAACCTTAACTCCATAAGTACCCGTATAGGTAAGAAGTGCGTTATCTCCTCCGTTAGGACTCATTGAAAGCGTACCGCTATTGGCTCCGCTTGTGTTTGAAACACTAAGTCCGTCCTCGCTCACATAATCCTCAAAAAGCTTGGTCTTACCGTTATAATTAAACTTAACAACGGTGTCGCCCTTGTAGTAATATGTAGCTGAATTTGTAACGCTTGAGCCCTCGTCGTCAACAACCTGTGTAATAACGGTATATGCCGACTGTGAATATGGATTAAAGCCGTTTACGGTTGAAAGCTGAATTCCCGTTTGCGGTACAATTCCGCTTTGAACAATATTTGAATTGCTGTCAACAACAACATATCTTACGGCAAGTCCGTCAGGGCTTGTATAATTTATAAGGCCCGAATCTCCGAAATATGATGTCGACTTATTTGTATAAGGCATCTTATATGTGCCGTCGTCATCGCCGGAAATAACAACATCGTTTATGTAAAGGTTGCCCTTTGAATAGTTGTTGTGAAGAGGATATCCTTCAAACGTATAATCCTCAGTTGTTGCAAGCCTTATGTAAAGCTTCTGAAGATTTTCACAGGCTGACGGGAGCGCCGCATTTACAAAAACATCCTCAAGCGCCTTGTTGGCAGTAAGCGCAACATTTGAGCTTACGTTATAGAAATTAACGCCGTCCGTACTGTACTGAAGAGTTATGCTTTTCGGTCCCTGAGCGGTTGTATATCCCTTGCAGCTGAAGGTGATATTCTCATAACCTGCTGTTGATACGCAATATGTAAAGCCTGAATTTTCCGTCCAGTAGGTGTTGTCGTCAGGTGAAACGGCAAACGAGCCGTTTTTAGAATTCCAAAGAGGAACGTACTGCGTTGTACCGTCAGTGTATGCAGTCATCTTACCGCTCTTGTCATAAACGCCGCCCGTCGACTGTACCGCTCCTGCGTTTACATCAGTTGAATAATCCGTATAGATAAAGTCGTTAATATCAACGCCTGCAAAGGTGTAAGTCTGCGAAACAGTTTCGCTTTCAATATCATTAAAGAAAGCATATGCGCTGACTGTTACCGTATCGCCCGCCTTTGCCGTTTTTGAATCGAAAGGATTAAACCCGCCCGAATAAAGCTGCGGCTCGGCGCCGTTTACCGAGTAGTAAATATCCGCACCGCCGTTATTGTCCGAAAGCGAAATACTCTCTGTGTCAAAGATTAACGTGTCGTCGGAGAAGGTCGGAGGATTAAGCTCTGTAACAACAGCCATGGAAACGCCTGTGATTTCAACATCGTTCACGGCGGCGTCACCGCTTAACTGTCCTACGATTGCAATACCGCTTACTGCAATATCGTTTGCAACCGTCATACGAATATAAACCTTATCCTGATTTGAACATATATCCGGAAGCTCAACGCCGTCAAACGCAAGCTCCATGGTCTTATTTGCACTAAGCGAATATGTTGTGTCGCTTACGTCTGTAAAGTTTATGCCGTCAAGGCTGTACTGAAGCTTCCAGTCCCTTGGTCCTTTATTTGTAGCACCTACTCTGCCGGAGAATTTAATATCCTCGTAACCTGTGGTTGAAATCTCCGTCTGGAAATAAGGGTAGCTGCCCCACGCAAGTCCCGACGACTTTGATGTGCCCATAATCGGCACCTGATCGCCGACACCGTCCGTCTTATAAATATCCTTTGTTCCCGACCACTTAAGCTCTGCTTTATCGCTTGCATTAACCGAAGCGGTAAGGCTCGAGCTTGACTGGTTTTCGCCCGAGGTTGCAATGTACGTATAGCTGCCGTCTGAATCAACAAGCGCGCTTTCGTCGTTTGTATAGCTGTAATTCCAAGCGGCGATTGTTCTCGCATAGCCCTGCGGCTTTGTGCCTTCGGCAATCAGACAGACATTCGACTGTGCCGTTCCCGTAAAGCTCTGTTCGTCACCTGTTATAACAAGCGTAAGCTCTGTACCTGCTTCAGATGATGTAGTTGTGAAGGTGCTTTCGTCAGCACCGCTTATTGCACTGCCGTTTGAATACCACTGATAAGCGATACCGTCTTCAACTGCAATTCCTTCGGCGTCCTTGATAACAGGCTTGATAAGTGTATCAACATAAGCCGAAGAAGGAAGAGTAACAGTAAGATTATTTACAAGTCCCTTTACAATAGTAAAGCCTGCACTCTTTGTTCCCTCATAGCTTCCGATACCGTTTACGGTTACGGTCGCTGTTCCGACTGAAGTATTGTTTTCATAAGTAAGTGTGTAATCAGTGCCGTTTGTAAGCGTTTTACCGTTATATGTAACGATAGGTTCAGGTGTTATTTCTCTGCCTGTATAGTACTGATTGTCAATAGCGGAAATCTGAGCCGATGAGATATTACTCTTTGGTATCTGCTCGTCAATCCAGCTGTTTCTTTCGATAAACCATGTTCTGAAAGAAGACTTGTATGTGTCGGCATTATAGCTTGTGTTAAAACGGATAGCGTTCATAGCACCGCTGTTTTTAACCGTGTCAACATACTCTTCAATTGATTTTAATGTGCCTGCCTCATCAGTCTTGTTTGCAAGGAGAATATCTGATGCAGGCTCTATAAGATTATACCAATATGCTTCTGCAAGCGCCCAAAAATCCGAGCAGTTATTTGCAAGCGCGCCGTAGAAGGAAAGCGGCGCATAATCGTCTGAGGAATATGAGGTTGAAGAATCCTCACATCTCCAGCGGTAAATTCTTGTGTTTTTTGTGTACCAGCCGGTACTTGAAGTCCAGGATGAGCCCCATCTCGAACTGTTCTTGTTGATGCCTATTGAGTTATCCATATCCCACATAGGTCCGGCATAAAGCATTGAATCAACGCTGTCTGAATCCTTGTAGAAATATGTTGAAGAGGTTGAGGAGTCCATATTCTTGAAATACTCCTGCGTCCAGTAATACTTCACTGCAGAGTCAGCGTCAAGAATTTCGCTCCAGCTCTTGCCCTGATACTGTGTTTCGGGAGCAGGGTTTGTAACCGAGCTTGCACCGTAGGTTGTTGTGCCCGTAAGCCTTGAACAGCTTGTAGTGGTCTGTCCCGACGGCACAGTGCCGCCGTTATATACTGCCGAGCCGAGTGCATAAAGAAGGTTATAGCTGTAGTTCACCATATCAGGCGTTGCATAATCACAGTTTTTAATTACCCAGCCCTGCCGGTTATATGCACAAAAGCCTGCGTTCTCGTTAACCCAGCGGTTTGAAATTTCCAGCTCATACAGATATCCTCCCGTTATATCGGCAGGATTTGTCAGCGTGTTTGAATACCTCTTAGCGCCAATAGTCTGTCCTGTTACATCACGCTTAATAAACTGACCTATTGTTGTCTGTTTTTCAGTCTGAACTGCAGTTCCCGTAAGGTCTGCAGGAGTAATCGCACCCGTAGTTGTGTCAACAGTGCCGTTCGCAATTTCAAGATTTTCGTAAATATCCTGAGAAAGATTAATCCTGCTTGACTTAATCTCAACCTTTTCGGAAAGCTGATAGGAGCCGTAATACTGCTGGTTTACATAAAGGTCAACAGGCTTACAGGTCGGCTGATACTTTATACCAATGTATTTTGCAAAGTCGTAGGTGAGCTGGTTTTTAACAAGCGTTTCATCTCCCGCGTTTGCAAGAAGACACCATTTCTTCGCCTTGTCCATACCGAGAAGCGAGGTCGAAACGGCGAGCTTTATATTATACGGATTTTTTTCGCCGCCGTATCTTTCTGTAGTAGAAATCGGCGTCCATGTGCCGTTACCTCGTCCCGACATTTTTTCAAGCTCGCCCATATAATCGACTGTACCGTCAGGCTGAACAACCATTATTGTGCCTGACTCGTAATTGTCCTTACTTGTCGTAATACTTCTGATAGAGCCTGAATTTGTATCAATATATACCGTACCCACGTCACTGCTCTTTATAGCTGTGACGTTATAACTTGTAGTGGAAGAGCCGACTTTTACCTCGAGCGTAACCTCCATGGAAACTCCGCCCTCGTTTATTGACGCAAAGGCGTCAGTGCCGTCGCCGCTTTCAATAGCAGTACCGTTAATTTTTACCGTGTTTGAAGTATTAAACCACAAGGTAAGATATGAGAGGTCGGCGTTTGACGGGAAGAACCAGTAGTACTTCGCTTCGTCAGTAGATATCTGACCGTATGACGAAGAGCCCGAAGACGCACTTCTCTTAAACGGAGCTACCGCACCGAGCGGCGATGTTTTATTGCCGCCGTTAAAGGAATCAATATCAGCCTGAGTAAGCACATTTTCAGGGTCTGCCCATACAGGTGCATAATCCTCTTCAACCTCAAGCGGAGGGCTTGATGCTAAAGCTCCAAGCGGAAAAATTACAAGCGTAGTCATTGCCATCATTAAAACAAGAAATAATGACAAAACTCTCTTAAAGCTTTTATTCATAGTCTTCATTTTTATTCCCCCTGACAGTTAATCAGAATGTCGCCGTTCCGATAGTTTTTGATGAATTCCAACTAACTGTGGCTTTTGTTCCCGAAGCGCTCACCGCATTTACTGCCGACGGTGAAACAAGGAATGCCGTAGCGTCGCCCGATGACGAATATTTACCTGCCGTAAAGGTTGTTGCACTTGAAGAGGTTGCAACAACTGTCTTTTGTGTACAGCTTGTCGGAGTTGTCATAAGCGAACCCGACGCGGTAACAGAACCGCCGTTAATTTCAAAGTAGCCGTTTGAAGCGCCCTTGAGAACTTTTCTTACCTTAAGAGCGTATTTGCCCGAGGTGAGAGCCGTTACATCAAGCGTTCCGCCGTCAATAATAATTTCATTATCGGCGTCAATTCCGTCTGCACACTCCGTTGAATAAAGCGAACTTAACGTGACAACTGAATTTGCGGAAACTCCGTCTGCGTCAACGCCGTCAAGCTCAAACTTGTTACAGTGTATGCAGTCGCCCTTTGATTCAATATTGATTGTAGCGCCTGAATTTACAAGCACCTTTTTGTCGCAGGATATACCCTGCTTCGCGCTGCTTGTAATATTCAGAGTTGCATTTTTAATCGTGATGGATTCGGTTGAGCAGATACCGCTGAGCGCTGAACCGCCGTCAATATCAGCCGTACCGTGTCCTTTTATAGCAAGCTTGCACTCGCTGTAGATTGTTCCGTTCTTACCGCTTCCGTTTGCCTGGAAGCTGTTGGTGCCTGTAATTGAAAGCTCAACTCTCGGCGCAGCGCTGTTTGTAAGCGAAGAGCCAATAGTGCCAAGGTCAGTGCCTGTACTTTCAGTATCGGATTCCTTATCCTCAACAGCGTCAAGGTTTACAAACTTAACTGCAGTTTTCTTCTGCGTTACAATGTTTACGTTGTTAAATTTAATTTCGACATCGTCCTCAACATGAAGCTGTAAAACGACCTGACCGACAAAGGTATCTACCTCGCTTGTAATGTAGTACTTGTTATAATCACCGCCGCCGGTGATATGCACCTCGGTTCCTCCCGAAAGGATACTACCGTCAACCGTCACGTTTGAAGCGTTTGTTTTAACCTGTCCGTTTGAGGAAAGAACGATAACCGTATATCCGTCGACTGTAGGAAGCGTTTCTTCGGGAGTGCTCGGAGTTGAAGGGTCCTCGCCGGTACCGCCCTGACTCTCTTCCTCTTTCTGCTTCTTATCCTCTTCTACTACGTCTTTGAGGCTTTTTGCCTGCGTGGTTGAGGTGGTAGTGGTCTTGTTTCCTTCGCTGTCGGTAACAGTCGAGGTTCCGTCGCTGTTCTTTTCAACCGTAACGTTAATCGGAGTTTTGTTGTCCTCTGAATCAAGCTTGATGAAAAGGTGGCTTGTAGAATCAAGCTTCGTCGTAACCTTGAAATACTCCTCGGTATCCTTGTCGCCGTCATAGTCAATCTTATCCTGAATTGCGACAATCAAACCGTCCTCGTCCGACTGCGCATCAATAGTAACAAGTGCGTCATTGTCATCATATACAAGCGAGTATTCCTCATTTTCCTGATTAATCATAAGCACGGCTTTAAGGTTCGGGTAAGCCGTCTGGTCAAGCTCGTTACCCGATGAATCCTTAACCGAAAACACATAGCATGCAATCATGGTGGTTCCGTCACAGCCGTAAATCGGAACAAGTGTAAGAACATTGCCCTGCTTGTCGGTAAGCTCAAAGGTGTCAGCCTCGTCCTCAAGAAGCATATTCACTTTTACCGAGTCGTCAACATCGTCAACAACGTCAACGTTTTCGTCAAGCGCATCTGTGCTTTTTGAACAGCCGGCAAACGCTGTGCATACAAGCAGTACGGCAAGCGCTGTACATATAACTCTTTTAGCCCATAGTTTCATAACAAAAACCTTCAATCTTTTACTGGAAGTGGAAGCTCTTAACTGCCTCCTGCTCAGTTGATAACATAATCTTTAAGTTGCCGTTCATAGCTCTTATATCGTCAAGCATTTCTCTTATCTGCTTGTCGTCCTTAAGCTGAACGTTATAACTAAGCTCGAAAAGAGCGCCGAAGTCAACCGACTTAACCCTTACAAGCTTGTAATTATTAGTATACTTTTTAAGAGGTTCGTCAAACGCACCTACATAATTAAGCGTTTCCGGTACCGTAATCTTAAGTGTATATGTATCACCCTTCTTACCTGCATAATTTGTAAGATGAAGAATAACGATTACACAAAGAATAATCGCCGTTGCTATTGCAGCATAAAGCCAGTAGCCCATACCGCAGGCAAGTCCCATAACAACGCTCATAAACACAAAGGCGATGTCCTTAGGGTCGCCGGGTGCGGAACGGAAGCGGATAAGCGCAAACGCACCTGCAAGCGAAAATGCTCTCGCAACGTTGTTACCGATTAGAAGAATTACTATTGCAACTATCGGCGCAAGTACAATAAGCGATACGCAAAACGCCTGGCTGTATCCTGCCTTTTTATGTGTCAGCAAATAAACAAGGCTTATAACAAAGCCGATGATTATTGCAGGCACAATGATTTCAACAACGCTAAGCGGTGTAAGCGACTCCGCGTCAGAGCCCGTAACAGCGCTTGAAAGAAATTCGTCAAAGCTCATAATTTTTATCTCCTTTATTTTCCAATGAGTTTATTTTATATTGACTCGAAAAAATCAAAATCGACCTTTTCTCCGTTTTTATCAGTCAGCACATAATTAAGCCTGTGCGCTGCCAGATCCTGTTTATATTTATTTCCGTACTTTGAGAAGCCGTGGCTGTAAAGCTCGTTTTCGCTTAAAAGATGAGTAAGCCACAATGGCATTGCGCCAAGTATTTTTATTTCCATTATATACTCGCCGTTCGGAAGAAGAAGCTCGTCGTCCTCGCTTTCGCCGAAAACAAAGTTGTGACGCCTTACCCTTACATTTCGGTCGAAGGTCATTCTGAAATTTTTATCCTCCTTGCCGAAAAGTGCAAGTCTGTCGTATTGAACGTAAAGTGCGGGATGAACCTTGTTTCGCTTAAAGTAATAAGCAAGCTCCTTTGCAACCTGCGAAGAAAGATAATCCTTTGTTTCCGGAAGGATACCCTCGTTTACAAACGGGTCAATCTCTTTTATCTTAAGCTTTATCCTTCGCTTGTTGCCCTGACCCTCGCTCTTTTTCTTTATTTCCATAAATATTTTATCTTCAGGATCCTTTTTATCATAATAGGAACGAAGCCTCATTTTTTCCTTATATACAGGCTTTGATGAATTCTGCCTTATAACATCATGATTATCCGTATCATAGTAAATACTGTATATTCTGTATTCATTTCCGCCGATACAGTATTCATCAAGATCCATATATTTAAGTAGTTCGGGAAGAATTTTGTCGAGCTTTTCCTTTGTTATGAGATACTTCTTTTCATAACGCTTAAAGGTAGCAATAGCCATATCATCCCTCCTTTTGATTGAATAGTATACAATGTATATACAAAATGTGCATTATCGCAAAAACGCAAATTAAAATATTGTTCTTGTTTAGTCTTAAATTATTATATAATTATGAATTGGGTTAGTCAAGACAAATAAAATTTATAAATGTAAACATTTTGCATATAAGAAATGAATAAATATACATTCTGTGACGAAAATTTTAACTGTTGAAAAACACAACGTGTAATGGTATAATTCACGTATTAAGCAAAATATTGAACGATTGATAATTAAAACTCATTTGTAATTAAAAAGGAGAATTATGGCAAAGAAAGACGGAACCATTGATTTAAGAATTAAAAGAACACAAAAGGCTATTAAGGGATCCTTTTTCGCACTTCTTGAGGAAAAGGACTTCGAAAAGATATCGGTAAGAGATCTTACGGACAAAGCGATGATAAGCCGTAACACGTTTTATCTTCATTACTGCGATAAATATGATCTTCTAAACAGCATTTGCGACGAGCTTATGAAATCGCTTTACGCAAGGGTTTCAAAGCAGCTGATACGGGTTCAGCAATCTGATTTCACCATCGACAACGTAGCGACAATTATTGAGCACGGTATTCTCGCCGTTACTGAGGAAAAAGAGGCGTATGCCACCCTTTTCAAAGGATCGTCAGAGGATGTGCTCACAGCAAAGCTTCATAATATGATTTTGTCAATTTTTGAAATGATAAGAGGCGACGTCAAAGGCATTGACGGATGCACTATGGAGTACATTGTATCAGGCATGACAGGCGTTGTTAAATACTATGTAAACCACGATGTAGAAAACCTTTGCGAAGAGAGCAGAAATTTCACCGCAATTCATCTTGGAAGTATAATTGAAATAGCCGACAGAGGCAGAGGAAAGATATGAAAAAATCGGGTAAGCCAAGCTCAAGGAACCTAAAAATCAACACAAGAATTGTAATCACGTCAATACTTGCAATTCTTATTCCGCTTGCGATTATTGCAAGCTTTTCAACTGTTTTTATAAATACATTCAACTCTTTTTTTAATTTTTCCACGGTCACCACAAACTCTTATTCAACCGTAAATCAGGTGCAGTGGTCCCAAACCATTTCAACCATTACAAGCGACCTTACATCTGATATGGACGAGGAGCAGACATATTCAGCAATTAAAAATCTTGCGTCGCACCTTGAGGAGTTCGGCACAAAACTGTATATTGAAAAAAACGGAAAAACTTACTATAAAAGCGAAAACTCAGGCGATATAATGAAAAGCGCCGAAAAGATTTCAGTCTTTGATAAAAAGGACAATATAAACCATTTCGGCAGTAACGGGCTTCTTCTCACAAACCACGCCGAAGCTGACGGCGACAGCTACTATATAATGATAATAAACGAGGAATATACCGTTAATGACTTGTCGCAAGGGCTTTCATTTCAGGAATTTCGAAGCTTTATTTTCGGCAGAACGGGTATTATAATCCTTGCTATTGTGCTGCTGTTTATAATAGCAATAGTAGTCACCTCATTTGTAACAACAAAAACCATCGTCAATCCGATTAAAGAGATTTCACACGGCGCTGAGGAAATTGCAAAGGGCAATCTTGACTACACGATTAATTACCATTCAACAAACGAGCTTGGTCAGATGGCTGACAGCTTTAATAATATGAGGCTTCGTCTTGAGCAGTCGCTCGAAACGCAGAAAAGCTCCGACAGAAAAAGGAAGGAGCTCGTTGCATGCGTTGCGCACGATTTGAGAACACCTCTCACAAGCGTTAAAGGATACGCCGAGGGCATACGCGACGGCATTGCTGACACTCCTGAAAAAAAGGAGCAGTACATAAATACAATCTGCTCTTCAATAGAAAACACCGAAAGGATACTTGACGACCTGCTCGCTTTTTCAAAGCTTGAGCTTGATACGTTTTCACTAAATTGCGAAACGGTCAATGTTAACGAGTTCTTTTCAGACGGAGCGGAGGAAATCCGTGCCGAGCTTGAAGAGGAAAATATAGAATTCAGCTTCACAACCACCTGTCAGGACAGCACGACTCTGGCACTTGATTCCGACAGATTCACAAGAGTAATAAGAAACATTGTTTCTAACAGCATAAAATACAAAAGAAATGATATTCAAAGCCGTTTTGACTTAAAGCTTCACGAGTACGAAAGAACGATTATCATTGAGCTTTCCGACAACGGAATCGGAGTTGACAGAGAAAGCCTTGCAAAAATATTTGACACTATGTACCGAGCTGACGCAGCACGTTCAAGCGTTGCAGACGGTTCAGGCCTCGGGCTTGCAATATGCAGACAGATTGTAGAGCTTCACGGCGGCTCAATCTGGGCTACAAGCGAAGTAAACAAAGGACTTTCAATATTTATTTCAATGCCAAAGGAAGATAAGAAATGAGTAAAATTTTAATTATAGAGGACGACATAAATATTCTTCGCCTTGAAAGGGATTACCTTGAGGCAAATGATTTCAAAACGCAAACCGCATCCAACGGAAAAAAGGGACTTGAGCTTGCGCTTAATGAAGATTTTGACCTTATCCTTCTTGACGTTATGCTGCCGGGTATAGACGGCTTTGAGGCTTGCAGGCAGATAAGAGAGCACAAGAATATCCCCATACTTCTTGTCAGCGCAAGAAAAGAGGATTCGGCAAAAATCAGCGGGCTTGGCTTTGGCGCTGACGATTATATAGTAAAGCCGTTTTCACCAAGCGAGCTTATAGCAAGAGTTAAAGCCCATATCAACAGATATCAAAGGCTTACAAATTCCTCACTCTCAAACGAAGGCAAGGTTGAGCTTGACGGACTTTTCCTCAACAAATTATCAGGTGAGGCAAGGCTTAATGGCAAGGAGCTTATACTGACCAAAAAAGAATTTGACGTGCTTTTCCTTTTGTCCGCAAATCCGTCAACCGTATTTACAAAGCAGGAGCTTTTCGAAAAAGTATGGGCGTATGACCCTCTCGGCGACACTTCAACCCTCACCGTCCATATAAACCGTCTTCGCGAAAAGCTTAAGGAGGCTGACCCGGAAAGCGAATATATTAAGACGATTTGGGGCAGAGGTTATCGCTTTAAGTAGAATATAAGTAAAATAATAGGCAGTTTTGTCATAAATTGCACTTGAAAAATAATGCATACATTGTTATAATTCAGTTGTAAGAAAAAATAAGCGAGGAATTACTATGACTATAAATAAAGCAAAAAATGAGAATACACTTACTGTTTCAGTTGAAGGAAGACTCGAAACAACAACGGCACCCGAACTTGATGCTGTTATCAAAGAAAACATCGATGGAATAACCGAGCTTGTTTTCGATTTTTCAAAGCTCGACTATATTTCATCGGCAGGACTTCGCGTTCTTCTTTCATCGCAGAAAATTATGAATAAGCAGGGTGAAATGAAGGTCACAAATGTAAACAGTATTGTAAACGAAATACTTGATATAACAGGTTTTTCCGATATTCTCACAATCGAATAATATAAACATTGAAAGCCTTGGCGTAAAGCCAAGGCTTTTTTGTTATTCAAAGGCATTTATAACTTCCGCGCCGCTTCTGACAAATACAATAAACTCGTCAATCTCTGCGTCAATCTCATATGTGCCTTCGCTGTATTTTTTCTTATCCCTTGCAAAAATCCATTCCCCTTTCGGAAGATACACGCTCTTTTTCGTCTGGCCCCTGTTTACAATCGGCGCAAAAAGGATGTCGTCGCCGAACATATACTGCTCGCCGAGGTCAAAGCATTTTTCGTCGTCAGGGTACTCGAAAAACATAGGTCGCATAACGGGATATCCCTTTTCAGACGCGGTTTTCATCTGCTTTTCGATATATGGTCTTAACCGCTCACGCAGCATAATAAGGTCTTTAAGTATTTCAAAATTTCTTTCGCCGAAACTCCAGATTTCATTAGGGTCCCCGGAAGGCTCTTTAACATCTCTCTTCTTTTCGCCATGTCTGTTTCTGTTTCCGTGAAGACGCATTACAGGCGAAAATACTCCATATTGAAACCATCTTACAATAAGCTCGCGAAATTCCTCGCTTTGCGTATCCGCTCCGTAAAAGCCGCCGATATCCGTATTCCACCAAGGTATACCGCAAAGCGACATATTAAGCCCCGCTTTCACCTGCTGAGAAAGGCTTTCAAAACTTGACGGTATATCGCCGCTCCACACAAGTGCACCAAATTTCTGGCTGCCGAGATACGCACAGCGTGTAAGCGTTACAGGTACCTCGTCCCTTATTTTTGTCAGTCCGTCATATGCCATTTTTGAATAATAATATGGGTAGAGAAGTCCCTTTTCATCTCCCCTGCCTATATGCATAATAAGATTGTCAAAATGCTCCGGATGAATTTCCGGCTCCGCCTCATCAAACCAGAGAGCGTCAACTCCCTTATCGAGATAATTTTCCTTAAGCTTTGAAAAAACAAACTCTCTTGTTTCGGGATTTGTAACGTCGATTTCAGCCTGCGGACCGTAAAAGTTAAACACACGGTTATCACCGTTTACGGTTTTCATAAGCATATCGTGTTCAAGCATATACGCATAATTTTCCGAGTTTTCATTTATGGTAGGCCACATTGAAACAATAAGCTTTACTCCCATTTCGTGAAGCTCTTCAGTCATTGCTTCGACGTCCTCCCAGTACTCAGGGTCAAATTTATAATCCCCCTGCTCAGTCCAGTGAAAATAGTCGCAGATAATAGCGCTCAACGGTATTTTTTCTTCCTTGTATCGTCTTGCTACCCGGAGCAAATCCTCCTGCGTTTCATATCTCAGTCTGCTTTGCCAGAAGCCGGTCGCCCAGTGCGGCATAACAGGAGCATATCCCGTAAGGTCCGAAAGAGCAGTACATACCTCCTTAGGTTTCCCGCCGATAACAACGAAGTCAATTTTCCTTGTCGCTTCAGCACTCCAGCGAGTTCTGTTATGTGAAAGCTCAACATTTCCGACAGCGGGATTATTCCATATAAAGCCATAACCGAGTGAAGAGTAAATATACGGTATCGTGCATTTTGCATTGACATGTCTTAAATCAAATGAGCAGCCCTTAAGGTCAAATTTACCGCTTGCCTCATGACCGAGTCCGTAAAGGTGCTCGCTGTCATTTGCCTCAAAGGTTATTCTTGCACTCCATCTTCCGTCGCCCTTGTCCCTGTAATAACGAAAGCCATCGTTAAAAGTAAGCTCCGGTTTTTCTTCAAGTATAATCTTGCCGTCCTTAAAAAAGGTAAGCTTGGCGTTTCTTTCAATTCTGACCTTAAGGCAGCCGACAGTCATCTCGGCAAAGTCGTCTGTTTCATTTATTTCGCAATCAGCTTTGCGTGGCATAAGTGTAAAGTTTTCATCATATTCCTTACAATCGGGGAAAGCCTCAACACGTATTGTGTTTTTATGGCAGGGAGTAATTCTCACAAGTTCTCCCCTTCTTGAAAACAGTATCTTGTTGTTATTGCAAATCACATTTTCCATATCATCACCAAGCTCATTATATCCTTTTCTGATATAATTATCAACAATGAGAAAATGTTTTTTGTTTCGTTTCAACAATTATACTTTTTGACTCAGCTATGGACAAAATCGTTTCTTTTTGATATAATTTTTATTATTTTGAAGATTTTTTATGATGGATTACTATAATTGTTTTTTTGAAAGGGTGAAAAGAATGTCTAATCCGATTCTGTCAAAAAATTCAAACAACAAGGTAAACTCACCTGAACAGCTTAACGACTATATCAAGGCGTCAAGCGTCGGCGTGTGGGTTGTGCTTTCGGTAATTATTATCCTTCTGGTTTCAATACTTATATGGGGCTTTTTCGGAAGCCTTAAAACAACTGTCAACACTGTTGGCGTTGCCGATAACGGCACTGTTGTGTGCTATCTTGAAAGCAGCGGCGATATAAGCGTCGGCGACGAGGTTTCCGTAAACGGTCAAAAGGGCGAAGTAAGCGCTGTTTCTTCTACGCCTGTATCTGCGCACACACTTGCTTCACAGTATGATGAATACACATTTTATTCGCTTAATCCTTCTGACTGGAGCTATGCCGTTGAAATAAAATGCGACGACTGCGACGACGGTATTAACAGCGTAAAGATTATCTACGATTCGGTACACCCTATTTCATTTATCACAGGTTGAGGTGAATTATGAACAGAATTAAAAAAATTCCCGACCCGGTTAAAGGCGGTGTGGCAAAGGTTCCCGTTGTTATGCAGATGGAGGCGCTCGAGTGCGGTGCCGCCTCCCTCGATATGATTCTGGCATACTACGGCAAATACCTTCCGCTTGAGCAGGTAAGAAGCGACTGCGGTGTTTCACGCGACGGTTCAAGTGCAAAAAACATTGTACGCGCTGCCAAGAATTACGGTATGAAAACAAGAGCCCTGATTATCGACGCTAAGGGTCTGAAAAAAGAAGGTACCTTCCCGTGCATTATTCACTGGAATTTTAACCATTTTGTTGTTCTTGACGGTTTCAAAAAGGATTATGCAGTAATCAACGACCCTGCACGTGGTCTTATAAAGGTGCCGATGGCTGAATTTGAGAAGGCATATACGGGCGTTTACATAGAGCTTGTTCCGACTCAGGAATTTGAGCCCGGCGGAAAGCGCAGAAGCGTTCTCGACTTTGCCAAAGAACGCCTTAAGGGAACTCAGTCGGCTATATTTTTTGTAATTATGACAACGATAATTATATCGTTAATCGGTATTATCAAGCCGTCCTTCCAGCGTATCTTTCTTGATAAAATTATAACCGGTAATAATCCTGACTGGGTTTATCCTTTCTTGGGTGCAATGCTTGCTCTGATCGTGCTTGAGCTTATTGTCGGTTGTATCAATAATATCTATACTCTTAAAATTGAGGGCAAGCTTGCAATTATTGCAAACTCGAAATATATGTGGCATATCCTTCGACTTCCGCTTCAGTTTTACTCTCAGCGAATGGCGGGCGATATTGCAAACAGACAGACTAAAAATGAAAACGTTGCAAAACAGCTTATTCAGACGCTCGCTCCGATGGCGCTGAATTTAGTCCTGACAGTAATTTATCTTGTTGTAATGTTCAGTTACAGCGTACCGCTTGCTTTAATTTCCGTATTTGCAACAGCAATAAATCTCTGCGTTGCAAGCGTTATTTCAAAAAAGAGAATTAATGTTACAAGAGTTCAGATGCGTGATGCCGGCAAGCTTTCCGGAGTTACCGTAAACGGCATTGAAATGATTGAAACCATTAAAGCGTCAGGCGCTGAAAACGGTTTTTTTGAAAGATGGGCAGGCTTCCAGGCAAGCGTAAATACACAGAATGTAAGATACGCAAAAATTAATCAGTACCTCGGCGTACTTCCTGATCTTGTATCGGGTATTGCAAACATCGTCGTTCTTGCAATCGGAATATATCTTGTTATTGCAGGAGAATTTACAGTTGGCATGGTAACCGCATTTCAAAGCATTATGATGCAGTTTAACTCACCTGTAAAACAGCTTATCACCGCAGGTCAGAAGATTCAGGAAATGCGTACCGATATGGAGCGCATTGAGGATGTTATGACCTACAAGACCGACGTCAAGGACACTGCTGCCGAAGGTGAAACGGACGATGACGACGATTACGACAAGCTTTCCGGCAGCATCGAGATGAAGAACATAACCTTTGGTTATTCACCTCTTGCCGAACCGCTTATTAAGGATTTCAATATGAGTGTAAAGCCGGGCAGCAGAGTTGCGTTTGTCGGCTCCTCCGGTTGTGGTAAATCAACACTTGCAAAGCTTCTTACAGGTCTTTACAAGCCGTGGGATGGCGAAATAACCTTCGACGGCAAAAGCATTGACGAAATCAAACGGCCTGTATTTATCAGCTCTGTTGCAATGGTTGATCAGGATATAATTCTTTTCGAGGACACTATTGCAAATAATATCAAGATGTGGGACGCATCAATCGAGGATTTTGAGATGATTATGGCTGCGCGTGACGCACAAATCCACGACGATATTATGATGAAAAACGGCGGTTATCAGTACAAGTTAATTGAAGGCGGCAAGGACTTTTCAGGAGGTCAGCGCCAAAGACTTGAAATCGCCAGAGTTCTCGCACAGGACCCGACAATTATTATTATGGACGAAGCTACCTCCGCGCTTGATGCTAAGACTGAATATGAGGTAGTTAACGCTATTAAGGACAGAGGTATTACCTGTATCGTTGTTGCGCACAGACTTTCAACAATTCGTGACTGCGACGAAATAATCGTTATGGACAACGGCAACGTCGTTGAAAGAGGCACTCACGAAGAGCTCTATGCAAACGGCGGACTTTACAGCAAGCTCGTAACTAACGAATAAGAGGGGGTGAGCACTTGGGTTTATATGATGATCAGATAAAAGAAAGAATAAAAAATGACGACGCGTTGTTTTCCGATGCATTTTTTGAAATGTCAAGCGTCGTTATGGGCAAAAAGGCGCTTTTGGATGCGCTCAATGACCAGAGTAAGCAGGCTAAAAACGCCATATATGAAATTCTGAATTACTACGGTGTAGCTCCCAAGGAACTCCCCGTAAGCGTAAAAGATGTGAGCGACCAGATCGACTTTCTTCTTCGCCCGACAGGTATTATGAAGCGTGAGATTACGCTTGACGGCACTTGGTATAAGGACGGCATCGGACCCCTGCTTGCCACCACGGTTGACGGCAAGGTTGTCGCTTTGATTCCCGGTAAGGTATCGGGTTATAAATACTTTGACTACGAAAGCGGAAAGGATATCCGCGTAACTAAAAAAAATTACAAAAACATCTCACCGGATGTTATCTGCTTTTACAAGCCTTTCCCGCTGAGGAAGCTTACTTCAAAGGATTTGTTCCGCTATTTTTCAGCTACGGTTTCCGCTGCGGACTGGGCGATGATTATTGTTGCCTCGCTTGCAGTAAGCCTTGTAGGTATGCTTCTGCCTTATGCCAACAGCGTAATATTCGGCAAGGTTATTGATGCGGGCGATATGACAATTTTCTTTGCTGCGTTTGTGCTTCTTCTCGGAGTAACGGTTTCGCAGCTGTTAATCAACGTTATAAAATCGCTTGTTATGTCAAGGATAAACACAAAGATGAGCGTTTCTGTTGAATCGGCTGCTATGATGCGACTTCTTTCGCTTCCCGCTGATTTCTTCAAGGATTACAGCTCGGGTGATCTTGCAAACAGACTCACCAAAGTCACTTCTTTATGCTCTACGGTAACTTCAATCCTTCTCACAAGCGGACTTACAATGATTTTCTCGCTTGTGTATTTCATTCAGATATTTACTTACACACCTGCGCTTGTTGTTCCCGCTATCGTAATAATTCTTATAACGCTTGTTGTTTTCATTACGGTTGCGTATATTGAAACAAAAAATTTCAACGAAATGCTTGAGGCTGAATCAAAGGGCAACGGTCTTGTTTTCGCTCTTATTTCCGGAATTCAGAAAATCAAGCTTACCGGCGCAGAAAAGCGAGGCTTTTCAAAATGGGCAAAGCTATATAAAGAGGTTGCCGAAAAGAAATATAATCCGCAGACTATTGTTAAGATTGTTAATGCAATAATTATGGCGGTAAACACTCTCGGTACTGCAGCTATATACTATTTTGCATATGCTTCAAAGGTAAGCATTGATCAGTATATGGCGTTCAGCGTAGCATACGGTATGGTAAGCGGCTCGTTTATGATGCTTACTGCAATGACTGTTGAAATTTCGCAGATAAGACCGTCAATCAGACTTATTCAGCCTCTTATGGATACGGTGCCTGAAATAGCCGAAAGCAAGAATGTTGTCACAAGACTTTCAGGTAATATTGAGCTTAGTAACATTTCTTTTCGATACGATGAAAATATGCCTATGGTTATTGACAAGCTCAATCTTAAAATCAATGCGGGCCAATATGTTGCCATAGTAGGAACAACCGGCTGCGGAAAATCAACTCTAATGAGAATTATGCTCGGCTTTGAAACTCCGCAAAGAGGCGCAGTATACTACGACAGCAAAGACCTTGCAACTCTCGATTTGAAATCACTTCGCCGTAATATCGGTACTGTTATGCAAAACAGCAGACTTTTTGCAGGCGATATATATTCAAATATAGTTATATCCGCTCCCCAGCTTTCTATGGATGACGCTTGGGAAGCAGCGGAGATGGCAGGTATGGCGGAGCATATACGCAGTATGCCCATGGGTATGCACACGGTTATTTCAGAAGGCAGCGGCGGCATTTCCGGCGGACAGCGTCAGAGAATTATGATTGCCCGCGCAATCGCGCCTAAGCCGCGAATTCTTATGTTTGACGAGGCCACCTCGGCGCTTGACAATATCACACAAAAGCATGTTTCTGATTCTCTTGAAAATCTTAAATGCACAAGAATCGTTATTGCCCACCGACTTTCAACAATCAAAAACTGCGACAGAATTATTGTTCTTGACGGCGGTAAAATTGTTGAGGACGGCACATATGACGAGTTAATTGAAAAAGGCGGTATGTTTGCCGAGCTTGTAGACAGACAAAGGCTCGACAAATAAACGGAGAAAAGTATGACTTATGAAATGGAATATCTGATGCATCTGTTTTCCTGCGGCGCACAGGGGCTTGAACCAAAGCCGCCCCAAAAGCAGCTTGACTGGGAAAAAACTGCAAGCCTTGCGGTTGATCAGAGCATTACATACACCACGGCGCTGCCGATAAAAAAATACGAACTCGGCTGTCCGGAAAGCATAAGGTCAAGGCTTACGGCTTCGCTTCGGGGAGCGTCAATTAAAAACGCAATGAAAACCGATGGGATATTAAACCTTGTTAATGACTTTGAAAAAGCGGGTATTCACGTTCTCATAGTCAAGGGTATTGACGTTGCAAGGTTTTACAAAAATCCCGAATGCCGCGTTTCCTCCGACGCCGACCTGTTTGTAAAAAAAGAGGATGAGCAAAGGGCTTTAGACTTTTTGGAGTCGTACGGCTTCACAATGGAAAAGCGCCCGAAAAGCTCAAATCATACGGAATGTTACCACCCGACTCTCGGCATGGTGGAACTCCATATTCAGCTTTTGCAGGATATGTTCACAAACTCGCTTATGAAAAACTGGCGAGTTGACGAAGACGCTTTTTCAAAGTGCAAGGCGGAAGAGTTTTCCGGCAAAAAGTACTATGCGCTCGAAACCACGGACAGCCTTCTTTTCCTGACATATCATATGATAAAGCATTTTCTCTACGGCGGAATGAGCCTCAGAATGATGATGGACAACGCAATTTTTGCAAAATGTAATCTCGACCTAATTGACAAAGAACGTTACAAGGCGCTTTTGGAGGAGTCTAAACATCTTCATTTTATGCAGGCAGTGTTCGGCATTATGGTAAAATACTGCGGCTTTTCGCCAAATGATTTTCCGATTGACGTAATAATTGATGACAGCACCGGCGAAAGCATTTTGAACGACCTTGAAAAAGGCGGTTGGCAAGGTATGAATTACGGCGTTGCAGGGCTTGACGCATGGTATTACTACCGCTACAAGCATGCAATGAACGAGGCTGACGAAAACGAGCTTTCCGAAATAAAGGGAGAGGTACAGCTCGACTATATTCACAAGCTTTTTCCGACTATGACATGGATGAAAAGGATGTATCCGAAGCTTCAGGCAAAGCCTTGGCTTTATCCGTTTTATCTTATTCAGCGGCTGTTTGTCAAAGGCTGGAAAATTATTACCGGAAAAGGCAGAATGTCAAAAAGGCAGATTGACAAGGAAACGGAGCTTTCCGAATCCGCAAGGGAAAGAATAGAGCTTTTCAAAGCGCTTGATATGATATAAAACATTTAACAATTTGCTTTTATTTTTGTTGGACATTTGTTAGACACGGTGCGTTATAGTAAGGATGAAACGGGAGATAAAAAGCATATTTGCCGATTCACAAAAGGACGTTATGGTCAGGAACGGACTCTGATACATCGTGCTCACCAACGAAAGCATTGTTAAAAAAGTTGAAAATTAAGCCGATTTTTAATGACCCCTTAATACATTTTTGACAAATTTCGGTTTATGTATTGACAAATTTGTAATTGTAATGATACAATGCGAATGAATAAGTTTATATATTATTAATTAGGAGGATTTTATTATGGCTCTTTTAGATGAAATGAAAAAAGTTGCAGATGAAAAAGGCATTGAATTAACTGATGATATGCTCGAAGCTATCGCAGGTGGAAAGATTGATCCTGCAATCTGGGAAAAGATGACCGAGGAAGAAAGAAAAGCAGCACAGATTCAGTCAATGCTTAATATCGCTCAAGGCAAGCCTTGCGATCTTCAGTAATTTAATATTAAGTAAGCGGAGGAATATTATTATGTATCAGAGTCCAGACCTTGTAAAGGTTGATTTAGAAATAAAAGATAATTATGCTGCATATGGCGAAACATGTGATTATACAATCGGCTATATGTTTAGTTCATCTTGTGATGGTGACCCACATTATTATTTTAACGCACCTGCAGGCGTAGGTTTTGATGCGGATAATTGTTGGACATCACCGCATGCTTAATTGATATTTTCAATAATGTTTAGGATTATCAAGGCATGTGATTTTAATTATTCTGGAAATATTGAGGGGCAGTTTGCACCATTCTTTAACGAAGAGGGCAAGCTCCCCTCTTTTTCCATTCGTATTTATCCACTGAAAAAGTCCGATACAGAAGGCTTGACGGTTAAAGAAACGATTGGCGACTACACTTATTATGAAGATAATGAAAAAAACTTTTGGATATCTTTTTGCGGCTGTTATCTCAAACTGAATAATCATTTTGACGAAGCAGATGTATATATTGCCGACAAAGTGCGTAGCGACGGAAGCTATGAAGCGTCATATCTTCTTATGCAGGCATATATGTACCGACTTGTCAACACGGGCAATTTTATGATTCATTCCGCAGCGACAGTGTACAAAAACAACGGCATACTTTTCTGCGGTTTATCAGGAGCAGGAAAAAGCACACAGGCAAATCTTTGGAAGGATTACTTGCACTGCGATATTCTCAATTACGACAAGCCCTGCGTTATAAATGACAATGGCACAATTTACGCCCACGGAAGTCCATGGAGCGGTAAAGAAAAACTTATAAAAAATGAGTTTGTACCGCTAAAAGCAATTATTTACGTCGTTCAGTCAAAGGAAAACAGTGTAAGAAGATTAAGCCCTGCTCAAGCTATGTCGCACATTTTTTTGCACAACTACGTATATCCGCTTACACAGGTTATTGAAAAGCAGTATCTCTCTGCTATTCAGGCTGTTGCGGAAACAATACCGGTATATGAGCTTGCTTGTGACATAAGCGAAAATGCAGTGGAAACACTATATAACGAATTATTTGAAAACACATATAAAAAAGCTAAAGAGGAATTAAAAATGAAGTATAAAACAAAAGATTGCTTTTTAATGAAGCAGATTGCGGACGAATATATTGTTATACCACGAGGTGCAGAAGCAATTAACTTTAATGCTTCCGTTGTGTTTAATGAAGCAGGCGCTTTTCTTTGGGACAAAATGCATAATTTCATCGACGAAGAAACTCTCGCAAATATGCTTCAGGATCATTACAAAATTGATTCAGAACTAGCAAAAAAAGATACAAAAGCATTTTTGACAAAAATGGACAACAATGAGCTTATTGATAAAATCGAGGAATAATTATGTCGAGTAATCTTTCTCTTTTTGAAATGCTAAAACAGGCGCAGGAAAACAATTCAGATCTTGCCAAAGTATATAAAAAAACCATTAGAAAAAAGGCAGATGATTCACGCATTCCTGTCGGCGTGCAATTTGAATTGCTACCTGTTTGTAATTTCAATTGTAGATTCTGCTATGTTCGAATGTCAAAAGAAGAGGTCGAAAAAAGCGGTCATCACATTATGCGTTTTGATGAATGGAAGTACTTTATTGATGAATGTATTAACTTAGGAACAACTCGTCTTACATTTTCAGGCGGCGAATGTACTATTCACCCCGATTTCATCAAGTTATATAAATATGCATATGCCCGTGGTTTGGAAATGAGTTTAATAACGAATGGTTCTTGTATTACAGATGAAATATTTGAACTATTTGAAAAATGTCCCCCGAACGAAATTCATATAACAATTTACGGTATGAGTAGTGATACTTATGAACGAAATTGCGGAAATGGTGACTCATTTTACAAAGTGATCAAAAATATTGACCGTTTGAAAAATAGAGGATTTAATATTATATTAAACTATACTGTTGGAAAAGAAAATATCTGTGATCTTGAGGCAGCATGTGAATACGCAAAAGAAAAAAAGATATTTTTGAAATCAACAAACACCCTATTTAATATGGGAAAATGCGACAGCGAAACTATTGAAAAAGAATTAGCAGGACAAAAAGAATTTAATAATATAACTCATAAATACTATAGTAGCTTAAGAAATATTTCTTTTGAGGATTTTGAAGAATCATATTTCACAAGTTTTTTGCGGCCAATTGAAGGGCTGCCGCAAAAAGGACTGCGTTGTAGCGCAGGCAGAAGCGGATTTGATATTAACTGGTTAGGTGAAATGCGTCCTTGCACAAGTATTGACTATAAGATTAATCCAAAAGAAATCGGGTTTGCTGAAAGTTGGAAAAAAATTATAGAGTGGGCTGATAATGTGCCAATTCTACAGGAATGTGATAATTGCATTTTTCAAAACAAATGTATGCTGTGTCCAGCTCTTCACTACGGCGATATGGGTGAATTCGGCAAGGTTTCACCACGTTTTTGTTTCAAAAAGCTCTATCCTGAAGAAGCTGCTGCTTCGCAGGCAAGATACGACCAAATGAAAGCAAACGGCGAGATAGAATAGCATTATGGCAGAAAAAAGCAAGTCGATTGCAATGGGTGATCGGCACAACTCAAATCAGGTTTCTCTGATTTTTGACGGCGAAAACAAATATCTTTTTAAGCCTCGTCAGGCGAGCGCTGAAAAAGCACTGGAGGCTTTCCTCTCCGATATGGAGCAGGAGGGCTTTCCTTTTACACCCAAATGCGAGCATATTATAAGCGAAAATGCCGACGGCTTTACCGCCGAATTTGTGCCTGATTCCCCCGCCGAAAGCGATGAGGACATCCGCCTGTATTTCAAGCGTTGCGGCGCTCTTATTTTTCTTGCCTATCTTTTCGGCTCAAACGACCTTCATTATGAAAACATAATTGCATGTAAAGATTCGCCTGTTCTTATCGACTGTGAAACACTTATGACAGGAATCGCAGACGGCGAAAGCAACAAGTTAAAGAGTCTTACCTCCTCCGTGCTCAAATCCCATCTTCTTGCGAACTGGGTTGTGAACGAGGGCAAAACGTCGCTTGTTTCAGGACTTTTAAGCGATAAAGAAGATGCGCATTGCAACCTTGTTTTCGGCGGCAAAACCTGCTATATTTACGACTACGAGGCAGAGGTTATCGACGGCTTTAAGTCTGCTTACACTTTCACTTTAGAAAATAAAGACAAAGTTAAAAAAGCACTTTCTCATTTTGAAGGCTCCGCCTTTCGTTTTCTCCTTCGTCCGACAGAGGTTTACGCAAGGCTTATAGCTCTTGCCAAAAAGCTTGATGATCGCAAGGATTTATATATAACAGAGCTTTTGTCAGAGGGCTATCGCCGTGACAAAAGAGAAAACCGCCTTGAAGAAATGCAGGCGGTATTAGACGAAGAAATACGCGGCGTACTTTGCGGCGACGTCCCCTATTTCACCATAAAATATGACGACACGGGGCTTTATTCAGACAGGCTTCTTAAACCTGATTTTTTAGAGCACTCGCCAAAAAGCGCTGTGGAAAACAGACTGAATTATTTATGTGCCGACGACTGCGAGGCGCAAAAAAGAATTATATCCCAATCGCTTTCATCAGTACGTCCGCTTGACAAAAAAACGCCGTATTTCAACTCAGGCAACGACATTTATTACTCAATGCTTTCGCTCTTGGAGGACGGATATGTTTCCTCTGTTTCATCAGGATATATTGAGCTTTCAAGGGGAAACGACAACAATCTGTATCTTCAAAGTGCGGGCTTCGGACTTTACGAAGGGCTGGCGGGTATTCTTTTAGCATATGCCGCTTTATACAAAAAAACAGGCGATAGAATAATCCTCGAAAGCCTTATGAAAAAATACCAACCTCTCGGTGAATTTATAAACCGCAGCGGTAAAATCAACGCAAGCACAAATGCCCTTTCTCTTCAAGAGGGAATTATCGGCGTTGTCTCTGCGTTAATTCACATTTTTGAGCTGACCGAAGAAAAGATATTCTTTGATGATGCAAGCACTCTTTTCGGCAAGCTGAAGCTACCGTGTGACGAGAATATAGGATTTGATTTTCTTAGTGGAATAAGCGGTTTGAGTTGTGTTCTTCTAAAACTTGACAAAGCGCTCACAACCCCTTGGGCAAATGTGTTGGCAGACAGGCTTGCCGACTGCGAGCCGACCCTTACGGGAGTGGCTCACGGCGCTTCGGGTGTTGCGCTTGCGCTTGCAGTTTTAGAAAAGCTTCAAAGCACCGACATATACGACAATAAAATATTAAGTCTTCTTTCTTTTGAAGAAAACTACTTTCACGCCGATAAAAACAACTGGCAGGATTTACGCACCGACGAGCGCATCGCATTTATGCACGGCTGGTGCTCCGGTGCAGGCGGAATTGCTATGGCAAGAAAAAGTATTCTCTCCCTCACCTCAAATCCTGAAATCCGTAAGATTTGCAAACGTGATATTTCACGCGCTGCCGAAAATCTTTCAGACGATTTTATCGCAAAACGCGACAGCCTTTGTTGCGGTAATTCGGCAAGGCTTATGGCGTGCAGTAATATAAATATAAAAAATAGTGGATTATTTGGTATACTTTGTGATAAAATGAGGAGTAACAGTCTTGCTCTGTTTCACGCAGATGATACCGACGACAGAAACTTCGGACTGATGCAGGGCTTTGCAGGCGTTATATACGCTGTTGCAATGTATAATGATGAAAAAAGCGGAGGGATGCTTCTGTGTTAGAAGACAAGAATTTATCACTTACAATGCAGGAGCTTATGCCGCTTGTTGCTGATGAACTTGCAAGCGGCAAGGAAGTAATGCTAACCGTCAAGGGTGTAAGTATGATGCCTTTTTTAAGACACAACAAAGACAGCATTATTATGACTGCGCTAAACGGCCGTTCTATTAATATAGGCGATTTGGTTATGTTCAGGCGTGCTGACGGTTCCTATGCAATGCACCGCATTTGCAGAATCAACGCTGACGGCTCTTTCGACATTGTCGGTGACGCCCAGCTTAAATGCGATGAAAATATAACCTATGATATGCTTGTTGCATATGTGCCGAGGGTCATAAAAAACGGCAAAGAAATAAGCTGTGAAAAAGGCTTTTGGCGTTTTGCTATGGTGAGTTATATGCACCTTCGCCTCAAACACCCGAAAATTGCCTTTAAGATTTATGCTGTTTTAAGAAAGATAAAACACACAATCAAATCCGATATGGAGAACGATAATGAGTAAAAAAGACCTTGTTATTAACGAGTTGAAAAATAAAGACGAAAATATCAAGCTTACTAAATGGATGCTCTCCGTTGTCAAGCCGTATTACAGATATATCATCTATATTTTTATCATCAGCATTGTTTCAATGGTAATTTCCTATGTCAGCACGATTGTCGGAAAATACGTTGTTGACGATGCGACTAACGGCGACATCAACCTGAAGAATATGGGCTTGATGTGCGCCACTACAATTATATCAATAGCAATAGGTATCGGCAGCAGTATACTCAGCAGCTATATAAATGAAAAGTTTTCATTTACACTTCGAAAGAATTTCTTTAACGATATTCAGAGAAGCGTATGGCTTGATGTGTCAAAGTTTCACAGCGGCGACCTCGTTACAAGGCTCACCTCGGATATCGGCTCAATCGCCGACGGATTGATTTCAATTATACCAAATACAATTCTAATTATGGCGCAGCTCGTAATTTCGTTTTGTATTCTCTTTTACTACGACAAGCCGATCGCACTTTTTGCACTTATAATTGGTCCTATCGGTGCGCTTTGTATGGTGTTTTTCAAAGAGAGGTACAAAAAATATCAGTTCGAGCTGAGAAATACTGAATCCGAATATCGCTCTTTTATGCAGGAAAATCTTTCATCACTCACGGTTGTTAAGGCCTTTCAGCGCGAGGATTACAACGATGAAAGAATGGAGGAGTACCGCCAGAAGCGTCTTGAGTTAGTATACAGAAACTCACGTCTCAGCTCCGTTATGGGCGCTGTTATGAAGCTTGTTTACAGCGCAGGATATGTTGTTGCGTTTTGCTGGGGCTCGTACAGAATTTCAACAGGTGATATTACATACGGAACGCTTACTATTTTCATTACGCTTGTGTCCCGTGTTCAGGGTACGATAAGCGGTCTTGCAAGCATTATTCCGCAGTATTACAGTATGCTCATTTCAGCGAAGAGAATTTGCGGCGTTGTAGACCTTAATAAAGAGGAATACGGCAGTAAATCCGATATGCCGAATTCAGTCGGTGTTAAGGCTGAAAACATTTCATTCAAATACGATACCGAATGGATTATAGAAAACCTCAACTTTGAAGTTGCGCCCGGTGAAAAAATCGCAATCGTCGGACCATCGGGTACCGGTAAAACCACCATTATACGTATGCTTCTCGCACTTACAAAACCAAACAGCGGTCAAATTCATTACATAACCGAAAGCGGCGAGGAACTTGCTTCCCCTGATTCAAGGCGTTTTATTTCATATGTTCCCCAGGGTAACACTCTTATTTCGGGTACTATCAGCGACAACCTTAAATTCGGTTACAGTGATGCAACTGATGAAGATATGATGCATGCGCTTGAAATGGCATGTGCTGACCGATTTGTTAAAAAGCTTCCCGACGGCATTAACACAGAGCTCAGCGAAAAATCCGGCGGACTTTCAGAGGGACAGGCACAGCGTGTTGCAATCGCAAGAGCGTTAATCGGCAAAAAGCCTATCATCATTCTTGACGAAGCAACAAGCGCACTTGATGAAAAAACAGAGTCCATCGTGCTCCAAAACATCACTGATGAGCTTACACAGAAAACCTGCTTTATCATCACACACAGACGCTCAATGCTCCAATATTGCGACAAGGTAATCAGGCTTGACGAAGACGGAACAATTACAATGGAGGAATTAAAATAACAAACCAAAACTCCGGCAGCATACGAATTATAAACCCTTAAATTGTTTTGACCGGACTAAATATCTAATTTACATGCAGCGCAGAGAATTAGAAAAGCAAAATCAAATATAAAGCAAAAAAGCGATTGCACCATTTGGAGCAATCGCTTTTTATGGTCGGAGTGTAGAGTATACAGAGCGAAAATATCAAGGTCATGAAATCTGCTTTCACCCCTGGTGCAGGTCAAGGAGGGTATAAATGAATATGACTTGCCAC
>DLBD01000145.1 GCA_002494125.1 Ruminococcaceae bacterium UBA7030
TTACCGCCGAGCATGATATCGGTACCACGACCCGCCATATTAGTAGCGATTGTTACCGCACCGAACTTACCTGCCTGCGCAATGATTTCAGCCTCACGGGCGTGATTTTTTGCGTTTAAGACGTTGTGCTGAATTTTCTCTTTTTTTAGAAGCTTTGAAAGGTGTTCGCTCTTTTCAATGTCTATAGTGCCGACAAGAACGGGCTGTCCCTTTTCATGACACTTTTTAATCTGTTCGATAACGTTGTTGAACTTGCCCTTTTCCGTCTGGAAAATTACATCGGGGTGGTCAATTCTCTGTACGGGTTTGTTTGTCGGGATTTCGACAACGTCAAGTTTGTAAATCTGTGAGAACTCGTCACGCTCGGTTGACGCGGTACCTGTCATACCGGAAAGCTTTTTGTAAAGGCGGAAGTAATTCTGGAAGGTGATTGTTGCAAGGGTTTTGCTCTCGTGCTCAACCTTAACATTTTCCTTGGCTTCGATAGCCTGATGGAGTCCTTCGTTATATCGTCTGCCCTCCATAATACGGCCCGTGAATTCGTCGACGATTTTAACCTGTCCGTCAGTTACAACGTAGTCGACATCCCTTCTCATAACGCCGTTTGCTTTGATAGCCTGATTAATGTGATGAAGGAGGGTGGAGTTTTCAATCTCCATAAGGTTTTCAACGTGGAAATAATCCTCTGCCTTCTTAACACCGTCCTGTGTAAGTGTGGCTGTTTTCGCCTTTTCGTCAACTACATAGTCGCCGTCGTAAGTGGACTCAGTATCCTGCTTTTCATCCATCTTTGCAACCTTGACCATTTTAAGAGTTTTTGCAAATGCATTTGCCTGACGGTAAAGATCAGTTGACTGGTCGCCCTTACCGCTGATAATAAGCGGTGTACGAGCCTCATCAATAAGGATTGAGTCGACCTCATCGACAATGGCAAAGTTATGACCTCTCTGCACTTTATCCTCTTTATAAGTAACCATATTGTCACGAAGATAGTCAAAGCCCATCTCGTTGTTAGTACCATAAGTAATATCGGCGTTATAAGCCTCTCTTCTTTCTGCGTTTGTCTTGTCGTGAATAATAAGACCTACGTCAAGACCGAGGAAACGGTAAAGCTTTCCCATCCATTCAGAGTCACGTTTTGCAAGGTAGTCGTTAACGGTTACGATATGAACGCCGTCACCTGCAAGCGCATTAAGGTAAGCAGGAAGGGTGGCAACAAGAGTTTTACCTTCACCGGTCTTCATTTCGGCAATTCGTCCCTGATGAAGTACGATGCCGCCGATAACCTGAACCTCGAAATGCTTCATACCAAGAACACGCCATGCGCCTTCACGACATACTGCAAAAGCGTCGGGCAGGATGTCGTCAAGTGTTTCTCCGTTTGCGAGTCTTTCCTTAAGTAAATCTGTCTGGTGGGTAAGCTCCTTGTCGTCCATAGCCTGATATTTGCTTTCAAGCGCAAGAACCTTATCCGATATTTTTCTTACTCTCTTTACCTCTTTTTTGGAATAGTCGCCAAAAATAGCGGTAAGAATACTGTTATCCATATAATTTGCACCTCTGAAAATTTATAAAAAATATTTTAACATAAATATGATGAGTTGTCACTATAGATTATGAGTAAATCTGCTGTATCGAGCTGAGAGCTCCGCCTGAAACTGCGTCCTCTCCCGCCTCGTCAAATGAAAGCGCAAGGTTTTTCTTACCTTGAAGAATGTTAACCGTGATTTCTACGGGCTGTGCCATTTCGGCATTTTCAACCATATCGTTAATTGCGCTTACGTTAGCGTCAACAAACACCTGATTGTTAAGCTTTGAAAGAAGACCGATGGTGGAGTTTTCCGATTTGATTCTTGAAGCAAAATCGGCGGCAGGCTGCCTTAAGTCCTTGTTAGTAACCGAAAGTGTAACCGTGCCGTTTTCAGCGTCAATAGAAATAATTTCCATTGAAAGATTTTCAAATATGCTTTCGCCGACCTCGTTTATAAAATCATACTTGCCGACATATTTGATAATGGTTGAAAGAGTTGTTGAGTCAACATATTTTTCAAGCTTCTTCTGATCAAAAGTTTTGAGCGCCTTTTCAGCCTGAGTAACTGTCCTTGTAATATTAGCCTCCGTCATCTCGGCATTGCCTGAACAGCCTGAAAAGCAAAGCATAATCATAATTGCACATAATAATAATGATATAATCTTTTTCATAAAATTAACCTCGAAATCGTGATAAAAAGTGATGTTCTCAAAACAACACTTCATACTATTATATAGAATAAATATTTTTTTCGCAAGATAAATTAAAATTATTATAAAAAAATTGCATATTTTTATAATATATGGTATAATCAAAAAAATCAAACACATTATGTAGTTTTCAAAAATACAAGGATGTAAAAAACAAAGATGAAAAAAGGAAAAAAACGTTTCAGCGCCACAAAGATAAAGCGCCTTTTTGACATAGTTATGTCGGCAGCTGCGCTTGTTATTTTATCACCGCTGTTCTTGGTTATATGTATAGCAAATCTGCTTACGCCCAATACAAGCATTTTCTTTTCGCATGAGAGAAGAGGGCGACGGGGCAAACCCTTTAAGATTTATAAGTTCCAAACTATGAGAAACAATACGCCGAATGTTGCGACGGGTCTTCTTGAAAACCCCGACCAGTATATCACAAAAGTCGGAAGGGTTTTGAGAAAAACGAGTCTTGATGAGCTGCCGCAGCTTTGGAACATTGCGATTACCCATGAACTCAGCATCATCGGTCCCCGGCCCGCTCTTTGGAACCAGTATGATCTTATTGCAGAGCGCGAAAAATATGGGGCCAACGACGTGATGCCCGGCCTCACCGGCTGGGCCCAGGTCAACGGCTGCCGC
>DLBD01000099.1 GCA_002494125.1 Ruminococcaceae bacterium UBA7030
ATGCTCTAGCCAACTGAGCTATAAAGCCGTACTGAATTGCAAGCAAAATTATATCTTATTAAATGTATTTTGTCAACACTTTTTTTATTTTAGTACAAAAAATCTATTATAAAAAGTCAGTTGCACAAATGTTTGACAAGCGCATTTGCGGATGTTATTATATTAATGATTATTATATTAAACCGAGGCGAATAATATGAAAGAATTAAGTAAAAAGCAAAATGAGGTTTTTGAATATATCAAAAGCGTGATTTCCGAAAGAGGCGTTGCTCCTTCCGTGCGTGAAATCGGCGAGGCTGTCGGTCTTCGTTCAACCTCCTCTGTTCAGTACAACCTCAATGCGCTTGAAGAACTTGGCTACATCAAGCGTGATTCAAATCTTAAAAGAACAATACGTATCAAAGGCATGTGCGAAAGCGTTGCAAGAATACCGCTTCTCGGCACGGTTACTGCAGGACAACCGATACTCGCAACCCAGCAGATTGAGGATTATATTGCGGTTTCGGGCGTCAGCGGCGACAGCCTTTTTGCGCTTCATATCAAGGGTGATTCAATGGTTGGCGCAGGAATTTTTGACGGCGACATTGTCATTTGCGAGCAGTGTCCCGTTGCGGAAAACGGCGACATAATCATTGCGCTCATTGACGACGAGGCTACCTGCAAGAGATTTTACAAGGAGGACGGTCATTTCC
Source organism: Ruminococcaceae bacterium UBA7030 (assembly GCA_002494125.1). Classification (GTDB taxonomy): domain Bacteria; phylum Bacillota; class Clostridia; order Oscillospirales; family Acutalibacteraceae; genus Eubacterium_R. Next base: position 693 of record DLBD01000099.1, read on the forward strand.
GCCTTCAGCCTGAAAATGAAAAATACGAGCCAATTATTGTTGAAGAATGTGCAGTTTTGGGCAAGGTTAAAACTCTTATTCGTAATTATTGATATTGTGCAAATAATATGATAAAATAACTATTTAATATATGGCAATTCGGAGGAAAATATAATGAGTGATTGCACACACGATTGTTCAAGCTGCAGCGCAAACTGCAGCGACAGAAAGCCGACTAAAGAGGACTTTCTTAAGCCGATGAACAAGTATTCCAATATAAAAAAGGTTATCGGCGTGGTAAGCGGTAAAGGCGGAGTAGGAAAAAGCCTTGTAACCTGTATGCTTGCCGCAAAATGCGCGAAGGCAGGACTTAAGGTCGGCGTTCTTGACGCCGATATCACCGGTCCGTCCGTGCCGAAATCCTTTGGTATAAAGACAAGAGCAATGCAGGACGACGAATGTCTTCTTCCCACCGTTGCCGACGGTGTTAAGGTTATGAGTATCAATCTTCTTTTGGAGGACGAAAACTCGCCTGTTGTATGGAGAGGCCCTGTTATCAGCGGAGTTATTGAGCAGTTCTGGAGCGACGTTCGCTGGGGCGAACTCGACTATCTCTTTGTTGATATGCCGCCCGGAACGGGCGATGTTGCGCTCACGGTTTTCCAAAGCCTTCCCGTTGACGGCGTTATTATTGTTTCAACTCCTCAGGACCTTGTAAAGATGATTGTAAGCAAGGCGGTAAATATGGCAAATATGATGGACGTTCCCGTTCTCGGAATTGTTGAGAATATGAGTTATTTTGAATGTCCTGACTGCGGCAAAAGGCACGCTGTTTTCGGCAACTCAAAGGTTGATGAAACGGCAGAGGAATTCGGCGTTCCCGTTCTTGCGAAGCTTCCGATTAACCCCGAGGTTAACCGACTTGTTGACGCAGGAAGAATTTTTGACGCGCCGGATAATGAGCTTGACGAATTTGTTGAGGCGCTTAAATAATTACACAGGAGCGATAATATGAGCAAAAGACTTGATTATATAAACTGGGACGAATACTTTATGGGCGTTGCAATTCTTGCTTCACAGCGAAGCAAGGACCCTAACACCCAGGTTGGCGCCTGTATTGTTAACGATGACAACCGCATTATGTCGGTCGGCTATAACGGGCTGCCGAGAGGCTGCAGCGACGACGAGTTTCCGTGGGAGAGAAAGGGCGAAAAGGACAGCGATACAAAATATCCCTACGTCTGCCACGCAGAACTTAATGCAATTCTTAACGCAGGCGGTAACAGCCTTAAAGGCTGCCGCATTTACGTTGCTCTCTTCCCCTGCAATGAATGTGCAAAAGCGATAATTCAATGCGGTATAAAAGAGGTTATATACATAAGCGACAAGTACAAGGACACCGACCTTGTCCACGCAAGCAAGAGGATGCTTGAAAGCGCAGGCGTTAAGCTTACACAGTTTTCAAGCAACAAGCGACTTACAGTTGATTTTAACGAGGAAACAATATAATTACATATTAATAAACTATGGAAATTGACATTTACGATTTTGACAAGACGATAGTACCTTTTGACAGCGGCTCTCTTTTTATGGGCTACTGCCTTCTTCGCTATCCCTATACAATAGTTTTTCTTCCGCTTCAGGCAGTGGGTTTGCTTCTTGTTTTACTGAGGATAATAAATTTCACTCAGTACAAAAAGCTTTGCTTCATCTTTGTTTCGGTTATTCCGCTTGAAAAGGCGGTCAAGGCCTTCTGGAACAGGCACGAGAAACAGGTTCACAAATGGTTTTACGACAGGAAAAGATATTCCGTCGTTATCAGTGCTTCGCCCGATTTTCTTCTTGAGGAAATAAGCGAAAGGCTCGGCTTTGACAAGCTTATCTGCTCGCGCCACAACAGAAGGACGGGTGCCATTATCGGCGAAAACTGCAGAAATGAAGAAAAGGTGCGCCGTCTTTACGAGGAGTTTGACGCAGATGAAATCACGGTTGTTGACGTCTACTCCGATTCAATAAGACACGACAAGCCGATTTTTGCGCTCGGTAAAAACTGTATCAATATCGTTAAAGGGAAAAAGGTTCCTTTCAACTTTAAGGAAAAATATAAGGATTGATAAGATAAAATGAGAAGAAAATATGCTCCTTTTATTGCTGCGGCTGCACTCGTGATTGCAATAATAATTTTTGCGTTTTCCTACAGCTACAGCCAAAAGCAAAACGAAAATAAAATAAAGGACGCTACCGATTATTCAACAACGGAATTTACCACCTCAGACTTCGACGGTGAGCGCTCGCTTCTTTGCGAAAATAAGGAGGGTAACTATCAGCTTTACTATTATCCCGAAACGGAAAAGGTGCTTCTTGTCCACGGCGAACTTGAAAGGGAGTTTAACTGGGGCTGGTCGGTAAAAATCCACATTCCCGAAATGGCATACTATGACGTTGACGACGACGGCGAAAAAGAGCTTCTTTTAAGGGTTGCCGCTTCAACCGCAACCGACGACGTTATCAACTCAAAGCCGTATGCTGTATTCAACCTCTTTGTTATAGAGGTCGTTGAAACAGACGGCGTTGAAGAGCTTGCGGCGTTTATGGCAGGAGCTAACACCTGGCGCGACCCGTTCAAAGATGCAATCAAGGTTGAGATTACACAGCTTAAGGATTCAAAGAAGTTTATTCAGGTTGCAATGAATAACGCAGACGTAGGCATTTCCTACGACGATATCGGACTGACAAATAACAAATACACCTATTACGCCGGTGCATACCGCGACAACAAAAACAGATATTACACGCTTGACACGTGGAACTTTAACTCGGGCATTTACACCTTTGACGAGGAAAATGAAAAAATGGTGCTCGACATATCAATTATCGTTCAGTACGAGGAGGAGGAATTCAGGGAATATCTTGGCAATATCCACTGCGATATAACCTTCTCAAACGGCAAATTCCACCTTACGCCAAACACTATTGTATTTGTGCCGATGACGCCGAAAATCGTCACCGACCCGAGAGAACGTGCGTCGCAGGACTGGAGCGTTAAGCTTACAAACTCTGCGGGCGCTCCCTCCTCTTCAAGCAAAGAAATCAACTGGATTGAAAACCAGTTTAATATGAACACCTACCGTTCTGACACAACGCTTGATTTTTCTGCTCTAAACAGCAAAATCAAATGCGTTGACTCTATTGAAATAAGCGAGTCGGGCATTATTATGACGGCGAAAAGCGGATACACCTTCAGCGAAAGGGTTGTTGAAAACGGTACCTACACCGTCACAATCGAGGGCGACGACGGCTCTTCACAGCAAATTGACAACACCGTCACAGTAAAGACCGACGCGTCGGGCAGAAGCATACTTACAATGAACTTTGACAAGACTTATGATCGTGAGGATTTGAAAACACTTCGAATTAAATTTGGCGTGTAACTTATCTGTATTTATACAAATATACAAATATTTACAAAATTCCTTACTTTTCCGGTTGATATAATTATATGATTGTGATAAAATCAACAACATATATTAATATGTAAGGAGTGAGAATATGAAAGAGGTTGTCATCACAGCTGACTCTACCTGTGATTTACCGGAATATCTTGTAAAAAAGAATAACATTATAATTACGCCTCTTTCCGTTCTTCTCGGCGAAAATGCATACTCTGACGGCGTAAATGTTTTTCCACAGGATATATATGATTTTGTGGAAAAGTCCGGCACCTTGCCGAAAACGGCAGCGGTAACCCCCGCGCAATACGGTGAGCTTTTTGAAAGGCTCAGCAGCGAGGGTAAGGCGGTTGTTCACATCGGATTATCCTCTGCCATATCATCAAGCTTTAATAACGCCTGCTTAGCTGCTGAGGAATTTGACGACGTTTACTGCGTTGATTCAAAAAGTCTTTGCACGGCTATGGGACTTCTCGTTCTTAAGGCGTGCGATTTCAGGGACAGAGGCTTTGACGCAAGAAAGATATATAACAGGGTGAATTCACTTGTGCCAAAGGTAAGCACAACGTTTGTGCTTGACAGTCTGGAATATCTCCACAAGGGCGGAAGATGCACCGGCGCCGCAAAGCTTGGCGCAAACCTGCTCGGTATCAAGCCGAGTATTGCCGTAAATCCCGAAACGGGTGCGCTTGACGTTGCCAAGAAATACAGAGGCAAGATGAACGTCGTTTATAAGCAATATATAAACGACTGCCTTCGTGACTCGGGAAAGATTGACACATCTCGCCTTGTAATTGCAAACAGCGGCGGAGTTGAAAACGAGGTTTTACAATACGCAAAGGGCGTTGCCGAGGGCAAGGAAAAATTTGAGGAAATAATTTTTGCAGACGCAGGATGTACAATATCCTCGCATTGCGGTCCGAAAACACTCGCAATTTTCTATATAAGAAAATAAAAAAAGCAGTTTCTTGAAACTGCTTTTTTTGTTTTGGTAAACGCAATCAAAACGGCAAATTATCACAAACTTGTGCAATCAGCACAAGGAAATGGCAAAGTTGTTGTGCAATATGCAACGATATTGTTATTTTTTTGTCAAACTGTCGTTATTTTTAACAAATTTGCATATTATACATTGACAAAAGCATTAACAAGTATATAATAGTATCAAAATATTTTTATTACTAAGGAGAAAAATTATGGCCAGAGTTTATAATTTCAGTGCAGGTCCTTCAACTTTACCTGTAAAGGTTCTTGAGGAAGCTGCAGCAGACATGCTTGATTACAAGGGCAGCGGACAGTCGGTAATGGAGATGAGCCACCGTTCAAAGTGGTTTGATGACATTATCAAGGAAGCAGAAGCTCTTATGAGAGAGCTTTACAACGTTCCCGACAACTACAAGGTATTATTCCTTCAGGGCGGCGCTTCAGCACAGTTTTCAGCAATTCCGCTCAACTTTATGAACGGCACGGGCAAGGCTGACTATATCATCACAGGTCAATGGGCAAAGAAGGCATTTCAGGAGGCACAGAAGTACGGCGATGTTGTTGCCGCCGCTTCATCTGCCGACAAGACCTTCTCATACATCCCGAAGACAACTGCGGCAGATTTTCGTGAGGATGTTGACTACGTATATGTTTGCTACAACAACACAATTTACGGCACCGTTTACAAGGAAATTCCTGATGTAGGCGACAGAGTTCTTATTGCAGACGTTTCATCCTGCGCTCTTTCAGAGCCGCTTGACATCAGCAAGTTCGGCATGGTTTATTTCGGCGCTCAGAAGAACGTTGCGCCTGCAGGTCTTGTTGTTGCAATTATCCGTGAGGATCTCCTCGGAAACGCAAGAGATATCACACCTGTTATGATGAACTACAAGGTTCAGGCTGACGCAGACTCACTTTATAACACTCCTCCCTGCTGGACAATTTACATCTGTAAGCTTGTTCTTGAGTGGATTAAAAATGACATCGGCGGTCTTGACAAGATGAAGGAGAGAAACGAGGCTAAGGCTAAGGTTCTTTACGACTTCCTCGACAGCTCCGATATGTTTAAGGGCACAGTAGTTAAGGAAGACCGTTCACTTATGAACGTTCCGTTTGTTATCGGCGATGACGAGCTTGAAAAGAAGTTTATCAAGGAAGCAACAGAGGCAGGCTTTGTAAACCTCAAGGGACACAGAAGCGTCGGCGGTATGAGAGCGTCAATATATAACGCTATGCCGATTGAGGGCGTTGAAAAGCTTGTTGAATTTATGAAGAAGTTTGAGGCAGACAACGCGTAACTTTTAATTGTATACAATTCTACGGGCGGACATTGTTCGCCCGAAATATATATGAGGTATTATTATGTTCAACATTAAAACACTTAACAAAATTTCAGACGTAGGACTTTCAAAGTTTGACACTGCAAAGTACACCTATGCAAACGAAATTGATAACCCCGACGCAATTATGGTAAGAAGTGCGTCAATGCACGATATGGAAATGCCGAAGTCTCTTCTCGCAATCGCAAGAGCAGGCGCAGGCGTTAACAACATTCCCGTTGCCGACTGCGCAAAGGACGGTATCGTTGTTTTCAACACGCCCGGTGCAAACGCAAATGCAGTTAAAGAGCTTGTTCTTTGCGGTCTTCTTCTTTCAAGCCGTAAGGTTACAAAGGCTATCGACTGGTGTAAAACAATCAAGGACGAGGGCGACAATGTCGGCAAGACCGTTGAAAAGGGTAAAAGCGCTTTTGCAGGTCCCGAAATCAAGGGCAAGACGCTTGCAGTTATCGGTCTTGGCGCAATCGGCAAACTCGTTGCAGAGGCTGCAGTTGACCTTGGTATGAGCGTTATCGGTTACGACCCGTTCCTTCCGGAAGGCACCGAGCTTAAGGCAGGTATCACGCTCAACAACAATCTTGAGGAAATTTATCCTGTTGCGGATTATATTTCCGTTCACGTTCCGCTTACGCCCGAAACAAAAGGACTTATTTGTAAGGATACAATCGCAAAGATGAAGAACACCGTAAGAATTCTCAACTTTGCAAGAGGCGACCTCGCAGTTTCAGCAGATGTTATTGAGGCGCTCGAAAACGGCGAAATGGCAGCATATGTTACCGACTTTCCGTCAGCAGACGTTATCGGCGTTGACGGCGTTATCGCAATCCCCCACCTTGGCGCTTCAACACCCGAAAGTGAGGAAAACTGCGCTTCTATGGGCGCTTTACAGCTTATTGATTTCCTTGAAAACGGTAACATCAAAAACTCTGTAAATATGCCTGCAGTATCAATGGCAAGAACAGGCGCTGCAAGAATTACCGTTATTCACATCAACAAGCCTAATATGATTTCTACAATCACAAACACAATCAGCTCTGACGGAATCAACATCGCTTCCTTTGAAGATAAGAACAGAGGCGAATTTGCATATTCAATCATTGACGTTGATTCACAGCCGTCTGACAAGGTGCTTGCTGATATCGAGGCAATCGACGGTGTTATCAAGGTCAGATACATTAAATAATTCAAATATGATATATTGACAAAACTGCGATTTCGTCATATAATCAACATAGCTTAATAAGTCAGGGGTGCCTTAACAGGCTGAGATTATACCCTTCTAACCTGTGCGGTAATGCGCGCGAAGGAAGACGAGTTATGATATTATCCCCTGCTTTTTGCAGGGGTTTTTCTTTTGGCTTAATAAGTAAAAAACGAAAGGAGAACTATTATGAAAGCAAGTATTGCAATTCAGGTATTGCCTCAGGTTGACAGCGAGGACGAGCTTATCCGCATTGTTGACGAGGTTATCGCCTACATCAAAAGCACCGGACTCAACTGCTACGTGGGTCCGTTTGAAACAACCATTGAGGGCGAAAGCTACGACGAGCTTATGGAGATTGCCGCAAACTGTCAGAAGGTTGCCATCAAGGCGGGCTGCGACAGCGTAAGCGCATATATCAAGGTAGTTTACACCCCCGAGGGAGAGGTACTCACCATTGACAAAAAGGTTTCAAAGCATCACTAATAAGACTGCGCCTCTCGCCGCAGTGGCTGTTGTTCTTATAATTTGGTATATCTGCAGCGAAAAAGAGGTTATTCCCGCATATATGCTTCCGTCACCGACCGATGTTGCAAGGGCATTTTTTGACAACTTTTCAACTATGCTAAAGCAGGCATATGTGACTCTGCAAGAGGCACTTTACGGTCTTCTTATCGGCATCGGCTCAGCATTTATAATCGCTGTGCTTATGGACCGCTTTGACTTTCTTTACAAAGCGGTATACCCCCTTCTTGTTATAACCCAGACAATACCCGCTATCGCCATCGCTCCGCTTCTTGTTTTGTGGATGGGCTTTGGTATGGCGCCGAAAATCACGCTTGTTGTTATAACAACTTTCTTCCCGATTGTTATCGGGCTTCTTGACGGCTTTCGCTCGGTTGACGGCGATACAATTAATTTTATGCGTTCAATGGGCGCAAACCGAATTCAGATTTTCAGACATATAAAGCTTCCGAGCAGTGTTAAATCCTTTTTTTCGGGGCTGAAAATCTCCGCTTCCTACGCTATCGTAGGCGCAGTTGTTTCCGAATGGCTCGGCGGATTTGAGGGACTCGGTGTTTATATGACAAGGGTAAAAAAGGCTTATGCCTACGACAAAATGTTTGCCGTTATTGTTTTCATTTCGGCAATCAGCCTTGCTCTTCTCGGGCTTGTAGCACTGCTTGAAAAGCTTGCTACGCCTTGGGAAAAGCAAAAATATAATAACGAAAGGAAACGTCATTAATATGAAAAAACTTTTATCAATACTTCTTGCGGCTTCGCTTGTTTTCTGCCTTGCTGCCTGCAGCGGCGGCACGCAGAAGGAGGAGGCAAAAAAGCTTGAAAACATCACACTCTGCCTCGACTGGACTCCGAACACAAACCACACCGGCTTTTATGTGGCTCTTGAAAAGGGCTACTATGAGGAGGCAGGACTTAACGTAACAATCGTTCAGCCGCCGGAAAACGGCGCGGTTCAGGCTTGTGCCGCAGGTCAGGCACAGTTTGCCGTTGACGCACAGGACACGCTTGCACCTGCGCTCACCTCCGATACGCCTCTCGGCGTTACGACGGTTGCTGCGCTTATTCAGCACAACACCTCGGGCATTATCTCAAAGCAGGGCGAAGGCATGGACAGACCTTCAGGCATTACCGGAAAGACTTATCTTACCTGGGATTCACCTACCGAAAAAGCAATAATGGAAAACGTTGTAAACAGCGACGGCGGTGACTGGAGCAAGGTTACACTTGTACCGAACACCGTAACCGAAGAGGCACAGGATGTTTTCAACAACCCCGACCATGCAATCTGGGTATTTTATGCATGGGGCGGAATCAACGCAAAGGTAAACAGTATCGACACCGATTTCTTCTATTTCAAGGACATCAATCCCGTGTTTGACTACTATACACCCGTTCTTATTGCAAACAACGACTTCCTTACCGAAAACGGCGACAGCGCAAAGAAATTCCTTGAAGCAACAAGGAAGGGATATGAATATGCTATTTCGAATCCGGAGGAAGCGGCACAGATTCTTATTGACGGCGACGATACCGGCTCGCTTCAGGGCTCTGAGGAGCTTGTTGTTGAAAGTCAGAAATATCTTGCCGGCGAATATATCTCGGACGCGGAAAAATGGGGTTACATTGACCCTGCCCGCTGGGACGCATTTTACGCTTGGCTTTACAGCGAAGGTCTTATTGAAAAGGAGCTTCCTGCAGGAACAGGCTTTACTAACGACTATTTATCATAATTATGGCATTATTAACTTGTGAAAACATACATAAATCCTTTGGTGAAAAGCACGTGCTTAAAGGCGTTTCGATTGAGCTTCATGAGGGCGAGCTCGTTTCGCTTCTCGGTATGAGCGGCGGCGGAAAGACCACGCTTTTCAACGTCCTTTCCGGAATCTACACGCCCGAAAAGGGAAGGGTTATTCTCAAGGGCGAGGACATTACCGGCAAGCCCGGCAAGATGAGCTATATGCTTCAGAAGGACCTGCTTCTCCCCTACAAAAAGGTTATCGACAACGTGTCGCTCCCTCTTGTTCTTCAGGGAATGAAAAAGAGCGAGGCGCGAAAAACGGCTGACAGCCATTTCAAAACCTTCGGCCTTGAGGGTACGCAGCAGCTTTATCCCTCGGCGCTTTCAGGCGGTATGAAGCAGAGAGCTGCGCTTCTTCGCACCTATCTTTCGTCAAGCGGCGTTGCGCTTCTTGACGAGCCTTTTTCGGCGCTCGACACAATAACAAAATCGAAAATTCATGAATGGTACCTCGACGTTATGAACGAGATTAACCTTTCAACAATTTTCATCACCCACGATATTGACGAGTCGATACTTCTTTCTGACAGGATTTATATTTTAAGCGACGGATTAATAACTGCCGAAATAAAAATTGATACACCAAAGCCGAGAGCAAAGGACTTTAACCTCACAACACAGTTTCTTGAATACAAGAAGCAAATTGTTTCTTTGCTTTAACGGTAAAGGGCATATTCACGGTATATCGTGAATATGCCCTTTTTTGATCTTAAACACGGAATAAGCTCCTGTTCAACCGATGGTTATGGTGTGATAATATATTCGATTTTGTTTTTGTCCTTGCTTACAACCTTTGCCTTTTCTTTGATAATCGCTTCTGAAATATCGTCTATGTTTCGATTAAACACATCTTTTTCTGTGCCGAAAACAGATAATTTCAACATCATAACATCATTGTCGTTTTCTGCTTCCAACTTAAACTCGGCGCTTGCGCCGTCGTATTCCTCAAGAGCGGGGAGAATATATCCCGTATATGCCTCTTCGAAAACGATTTCACACGCATTGCTCTGCTTCTTGTTCATAAATCTGCCAATGCAAAACTCCTCAAGCAGCGCCGCCATTGAAAAGAAATCACAGCCGTCTGTTTGCGTGTTCCATTCCCATACGGAAATCTTTTTGACAAACGCTCTTGTTTTTTCCTTTTCGGGATTTTCAAAAATCTTTTCGGGTGTTCCCTGCTCATAGACAATTCCTTCATCTATATACAAAACCCTCGTTGAAACGTCCTGTGCAAGCCGCATTTCGTGGGTGACGATTAGCATTGTCATTCCGTCCTCAGCAAGTCTTCTGATAACGTTTTTAACCTCACTAACCATTGTTGGGTCAAGCGCACTTGTGGGTTCGTCAAAAAGCATTATCTGCGGCTTCATTGCAAGCGCTCTTGCAATTGCCACTCTCTGCTTCTGTCCGCCTGAAAGGTCAGAGGGCATTCTGTCAGCTCTGCTTTCAAGACCTACCTTTTTTAACTGCTTTAACGCCTGAGCCCTTGCCTCTTCTTCGCTGACGCCGAGCAAATCCATCTGCGGCATCATTATGTTTTCAAGCACATTTTTGTGACCGAAAAGGTTGAACGACTGAAAAACCATGCCCACCTTTTTGCGAAGCCCGGTAAGGTCGGTATTCTTGCCGCACACATTTTCCCCATCAATAATAATGTCGCCGCTTGTGGGTGTTTCGAGCCTGTTTATACATCTTATAAGCGTTGATTTTCCCGTACCCGACGGACCTATTATGCTTATTACGTCGCCCTTTTCCGCCGTAAAGCTTATGTTCTTTAGCGGAGTTGATTTTGCAAACGACTTTGAAAGTCCCTTTATTTCAAGAAAGCTCATAATAACGCCCTCCTTTTTGCTCTGTCCGATATTGATTTACCTGCGTCAATAAACGCTGTTATCAGCCAAGTCAGAACAAAATAGATAATCGCAACCGTAAGAAGCGGGAAGAACGCCTCAAGCGTATGGCCCCTGATGATATCGCCGGCTCTTGTAAGGTCAACAACTGCAATATAGCCTGCTACCGAGGTTTCTTTAACGAGAAGCGCAAACTGGGTTCGCAAAAGGGGAAAATACACCTTTGCCGCCTGCGGAAGAATAACTCTTCTATACGCCTTTTTTTCGGTATATCCAAGTGCAAGCGCCGCCTCAAGCTGACCCTTGTCAACCGATTCAATTCCGCTAATTATCAGCGCATACGCCTTGGGTGCAAAAATAATTGAAAATCCGACTATTGTAACAAATACTGCGGGCGTTTTTGCAGACGCAAAAACCACATAATAAAGTATCATAAGTATTACAACAACCGGCAGCCCGGAGATAAGCCTGCAGTAAACGGCAATAATCGCATTTATCAGCTTTATATTCCTTCTGTGAAGCGATACCATTATATAAGCCGCAACAAGTCCGATTATTCCCGACGAAACCGAGATAATCAACGTTGTTTCAAGTCCCGAAAGAATAAGCTTATATCTACCGTCTGTGAAAAGCGTGTTTTTGAATTTTTCACCTATATCCGAAAAGACGGAATAGCCCGTGCTGTCCTTTGCACGAACCACAAAAACAAACGCCGTATCATGATACGCAACAAAATTAAGGGTTTTCTGTCTTTCTTCCGTTATTATAAGCGTACCCGCGCACATATCTGCCTTGCCTGCCTCAACCGAGGCTATAAGCGCCGAGAACTCCATCGGCAGAAATTCAACCTTATAATTAAGCTGCTTCGCCAAAAGGAGTATTAATTCAGCCTCCATTCCAAGCACCTGACCGTCTGCGCTGAGATATGCTGACGGCTGCATACTGTCACAAATGGCAACGCGCACAGTACCGGCGCTGCCGTCCCAGTCAACCCGGGGCATAATCTTTGCATCCTCATCAGCGCCCGTCCATTTGTCCCACATGTTCTCAATTACAGCCGAATCTATATTGTCAAAGGCGCCCTGCCAAAGATCAATGTCCTCATAGTTCTTTGAAAAGCCAATGCCAAATTGTGCGGCTTTAAGAGGCTCGGGGAACGCGGCAAGCTCCGCGTCCCTGTTGACAAACAAATCAAGCGTGGCGGTATTAAGAAGACCTGCGTCGGTTTTTCCGGTTTTAATCGCCATAACCATCTCAGCAGGCGAGGCGTAATACGAAAACTCCTCAACGTCGCTTACCTTAGAGCTTATCAGCCCTTCAAACGGCGCTCCCGTAAGCATACATATCCTTTTGCCGCTCAAATCCTCAAAGCTCTTATATTCCGGTTCTCTGTCAACCTGTGCTGCAAAAGCGCCGGAAAATGACGAAGAAGCAACACACAGCGCAAGAGCTAATGTAACAATAAATACAACTAATCTTTTCAATATATCAACTCTTTTTCAAAAAAATAATAGGGAGGGCGTTTCCCCTCCCGCTTTGTAAGCATCAGACAAGAAAAAAATAACCAGGTTTATTCCTCCACGTGCTCGGTTGCGCACTCGATAATCTTTTTTACATGGTCGTCTGCAAGAGAGTAAATCATACTTTTACCCTCGCGTCTGTATTTGATAAGGCGGCTTTGCTTGAGAACGCGTAACTGGTGCGACACAGCGGTCTGGCTCATTCCGACAGCTTCTGCAATGTCGTTTACACAAAGCTCTCCGCCGAAAAGAACAACAAGTATTTTAATTCTTGTTGAATCGGAAAACACCTTAAACAAATCTGCAAGGTCGTACATAATCTCTTCGTCAAAAGCTGTTACATTTTCAGCCATAATGGTCATCCTTTCATAAATGATTTATTAAATTGTAATCTACGCAAAAAAAATTGTCAAGTCCCTTGACAAATACATAATCTGTAATATAATAAAACTACTAAATATTTTCAGGGCGGGGTGCAATTCCCCACCGGCAGTAAAGTCTGCGAGCCTTTTTGGTTGATGCGGTGAAATTCCGCAACCGACGGTATAGTCCGGATGAGAGAAAATGTTTGAAAAGCATATTTTCAAAGGTCAACATTTACGCCCTGTCCGTTTTCGGTCAGGGTTCTCTTTTTGCCCAAAAAAGGAGATTCGTTATGAAAAACAAAAAGGTAAGAGTTATCGCAGGCTGCGGTATGCTCACGGCGGCGGCAGTAGTGCTTCAGTATCTGGAGTTTCCCATTCCGATTGTGCCGAGCTTTATCAAGCTTGACTTTTCGGATTTGCCCGAATTAATAGGCGCATTTGCCTACGGTCCCGTTGCGGGAATCATCATTGCTCTTCTGAAAAACATAATCCATATGGCAGTAAGTCAGAGCGGGTTTGTCGGCGAGCTGTCAAACTTTATGCTCGGCGCAGTGTTTGCAGGAGTTGCAGGGCTTATCTATAAGCACAAAAAGACAAGAGCCGGCGCACTCATCGGCGGTGTTGCAGGCGCTGCTGCAATGGCTGCGGTAAGCGTTTTCACTAATTATTTTGTTATCTATCCGCTTTATTACAGTGTTCTCGGCTTTCCCGAGGAGGCGGTTTTAGGTATGTATCAGGCAATCCTTCCGAAAATCAAAACGATTTTCTCTGCGCTTCTTGTTTTCAACCTTCCTTTCACTGCGGTTAAAGGTCTTATAAGCGTTTTTATTTCCATGATTATTTACAAACCTCTTTCCCCTGTTTTGCACGGAAAAAACAATAATTAATATTGATATTCAAATAACAATGTAGTATAATGTTATTTGGTGAAAATCACAAATAATTTTATAGGAGATATTAATTATGCCATTAGTTACTACTACCGAAATGTTTAAGAAGGCGTATGAAGGCGGTTACGCTATCGGTGCTTTCAATGTAAACAATATGGAGATTGTTCAGGGTATCACAAGAGCCTGCAAAAAGCTTGAAGCGCCTGTTATTCTTCAGTGCTCATCAGGCGCAAGAAAGTATGCTTCACACGACTATCTTGTTGCTATGGTAAAGGCTGCTGCAGAGGAGACGGGTCTTCCGATTGCTCTTCACCTTGACCACGGTCCCGACTTTGAAACCTGCAAAAGCTGTATTGACGGCGGTTTCACATCAGTTATGATTGACGGCTCTTCACTTCCTTACGAAGAGAATGTTGCTCTTACAAAGAAGGTTGTTGAGTATGCACACGCTCACGGCGTTGTTGTTGAGGGCGAGCTCGGTACTCTCGCAGGCGTTGAGGACGACGTTCAGGTTGAGGCTGAAAACGCTTCGTACACAAGACCGGAAGAGGTTTATGACTTCGCTACAAGAACAGGCGTTGACTCACTTGCTATCGCAATCGGCACAAGCCACGGCGCATACAAGTTTAAGCCCGGCCAGAAGCCGCAGCTTCGTTTTGACATTCTTGAAGAGGTTGGAAAGCAGCTTCCCGAATTCCCAATCGTTCTTCACGGCGCATCATCAGTTAATCAGGACCACATCAAGATGATTAACCAGTACGGCGGCGAGATGCCTGACGCTATCGGTATTCCTGAGGATATGCTTCGTCAGGCTGCATCTATGGCTGTTTGTAAAATCAATGTTGACTCTGATATCAGAATCGCAATGACAGCTGCTATCAGAAAGCATTTTGCCGAAAATCCGACACACTTTGACCCCCGCCAGTATCTCACACCCGCAAGAGACCTTATTGAAGAGGTTGTTGCACACAAGGTTGACGTTGTATTCGGCGCTGCAGGTCATGCGTTTGATTAATAATAAAGCGATAAGACTCTCCCGAGGGGGCACCCTAATTAAATAGGGCGCCCCTAGGAGAGTCTTTTTTGTTTGCTACATCATACTCGTTACGGTTTCGGCAAAATCCGCCATTTTGTCAACCGCGGTTTTTACTGCCTTTTTAGCGCTTTTCGGCGCCGAGCTTTTGCTTCCCATAAATGCTGCGGCAGAGCAAACGGCGAAGGTTGCGCCCGCTGCCTTCAGCATTGCTGACTGTGTTTTTTTATTCATTTTTTACCCTCCGAATTATTATTGCAACGCGTGCAATAATATTATTTGAGAATTTCTTTTTTATATGTTTCAAAATTATTGGCAACTCGTTTTTGTAAAAAATAGACATATTATATAATTATTGACAACAGCCTGCAAAAGTGATACTCTAAATGTGGTGCGTTTTTTCGGTTTGCACTATATTTTATAATTATCGGAGGGTTTATTAAACAATGAATGAGTACATTGAAAGCGTAATTGCTACAGCAGAAAAAAGAAACCCCGAAAAGCCTGAATTTATTCAGACTGTTAAAGAGGTTTTGGGTTCTCTTGAAAAGGTAGTTGCAGAGCATCCTGAGTACATAGAAGAGGATATTTTAGGCAGAATGATTGAGCCTGAAAGATTTATCACCTTCCGTGTTGCATGGGTTGACGATGAGGGCAAGACCCAGGTTAACAGGGGCTTCCGTGTTCAGTTCAATTCAGCTATCGGACCT
>DLBD01000107.1 GCA_002494125.1 Ruminococcaceae bacterium UBA7030
ACCTCGATAAGACCGATATTCTCTTTCTTGATATGGTGGTATTCAGGGTGCGGATGATAAAAGCCGAGTGGACAATCTTCGGTTGTGATATTGTTACGAAGCACGAGGTCAAGCTCAAATTTGCCGTTACGCATACGGGCAATCGGCGTGATTGTGTTGTGCTTTTCTCCATCGGTTTCAGAGTAGATAAACGCATCCTCGTCGGTGTATCCTCGCCATGCGGTGAGAATTTTATCGGCAAGCTCAACAATTCTGTTTTTGTCCGTACCTGAAAGACGGATAACGCTCATAGGCCACTTGACAATACCTGCGCTTATATCCTCAAATCCTTCAAAGGTAAACGGCGTTTCAACGCCTGCCTTTGCCATTGCGAATTCGTAGTGACCGCCCTGAAAATGCTCGTGTGTGAGGATTGAACCGCCGACAATCGGAAGGTCTGCGTTTGAGCCGACAAAGTAGTGAGGGAAAATCTCTACAAACGATAGAAGCTTGTCAAACGCGCCTTTGTTTATAACCATCGGTATGTGCTCGCTGTTAAAAACAATACAGTGCTCATTATAGTAAACATACGGCGAATACTGAAGGAAGAACGCCTCGCCCGAAAGAGTAATCGGAATAATCCTGTGGTTCTGTCTTGCAGGGTGATTTACTCTTCCCATATAGCCTTCGTTTTCCTTGCAAAGCTGGCATTTCGGATATGCGCTTTGCTTCATTTTAAGAGCAGCGGCAATAGCCTTCGGGTCCTTTTCGGGCTTTGAAAGATTTATTGTTATGTCGATGTCACCGTATTCGGTTTTTGTTATCCACTTAACATCGTTTTTTATTCTGTATTCTCTTATGTAATCGCTCTTACGGGAAAGGTTGTAGTAATAATCCGTTGCGCTTTCGGGTGATTTTTTATACTCCTCTTCAAAACGCCTGATAACCTCGCTGGGTCTTGGAGTAAGAATGCCCATAAGCCTTGTGTCGAACAAATCACGAAAAACAACGCTGTCCTCGCAAAGACCGTTTTTAACCGCATAGTCAAGAATTGAGGAGAGAATTTTCTCAAGTTCAGGCTCACCCTCAACCTCACAGTCCTCAAAGCTTTCCATATTAAGTGCCTGGCAAAGCTGGTTGATGCTGAAAATCACATCCTCTTTTTCAATAAGTCCGTTTTTCACAGCGTACTGTGAAAGCGCCTTAACCGCTTCAAAAATAGTCATTTCTCTTCTCCTTCTTTTTTTACTATTATAAATATATAGTATGACTTTTTCAACACAAAAATTACGATTTAGTCTATTATTTTTACCTCCTGCCCCGAAAGAGCCTCAATGTGAGGCTTAATGTTTGTACCGTAAACAATAGCGTTTGGAAAAAGATCGCAAAGCGGTTCAAGCACAAAACGCCTCTCGCTGTATCTCGGGTGCGGAAGAATAAGATTTTCGCTTTCAATTTCCGCGTCCTCGGCAAAAATCAGGTCAATGTCAATAATACGTGGACCGTTCTTAAACTGCCTCACCCTTCCGAAGCCCGCCTCAATACCAAGGCATGCGCCCAGCATTTCGTGGGGGTCAAAGGAAGACTCAACCTCGGCGGCAATGTTATAAAAGCTCTGCTGATTTTCATAGCCGACCGGCTCGGTTTCATAAAGGCGTGAGCACCTTAAAACCTTTGTTTTCGGCAAAAGCGAAAGGGCGTCAACGCATTTGACGATATTCGCTTTTCTGTCGCCGATATTTGTTCCTATGCTCAAAATATATTTCATATGCTTTCCTTTTGTCTTTGTCTGAAGACCTCAACGCCGACGTAATCAAAATCAGCATCAATCGGCGCTTCGGGTTTTTTGAGGGTAAGGCGTATCCTTTCAACAGCCTTGTACTCGTCAAAAATTGCGTCACAGGTTATCTGCGCCGCCTTTTCAAGAAGGTCATATTTTTCTTCGGTAAAAATTCTGCGAACGGTTTTTATAACCTTTGCATAGCTTACGGTGTCGTTCAGGTCGTCGGAATAGCACGCTCTTGAATAGTCAACATAGAGGTCTATGTCAAAGACGAAATTCTGTCCGTTGATCTTTTCCTCTTCATTTACGCCGTGATACGCAAATATTTTAAGATTTCGAATAAGTATTTTGTCCATAATTTTCCTTACTTTTTTACTTTTATTGTCGCCGCGCAGCTTTTATCTCATCAGCCGTCAGAATGCCCTGCTTTTCGTTTTCAACATCATGAAGCCGGATTATATTAACCCCGTCAAGAATTGCCGCGGTGTCGGCTGCTATATTGCCGAAAATGCGCTTTTCGGGATTTTCCTGACCGCTTGCCTGACCGATTACCCTTTTTCTCGATGTGCCGAGAAGAAGAGGAAAACCGTCAATTTTATAGCTTTTCACATTTGCAAGAAGCGCTATATTTTCTTCATACTCTTTACCGAAGCCTATGCCCATATCAAAACAAAGCTGCTTTTTTTCTATACCGTATTCCTCGCATTTTTCTATGCAGTCAAGGAAAAAGCGGCGCACATCGTCAGGCGCACCTGCGCCGTTATGCATTAAAATCCAGCCGCAACGGCTCATTTTGACGATTTTTGCCATTTTCTCGGTTACGACTCCGCTTACATCGTTAATGATGTCTGCGCCGAAAGAAAGGCTTTTTTCGGCAACCGAAGGATAATATGTGTCAACGGAAAGTGCGGCGTCAAGCTCACCTTCAAGAAGGCGCAAAACCTTCTCAAGCCTCTGCCATTCCTCTTCGGCTGACACGGCAATGTGCCCCGGTCGGGTTGACTGTGCGCCTATGTCGATAATATCAGCGCCCTGTGATTGAAGAAGGAGTGCATGCTCCACAGCCTTTTCGGCGCAAAAGTATCTTCCCCCGTCGGAAAAAGAATCGGGAGTTACGTTGACAATACCCATAATAAGCGTGTGCTTATCGTATTCAATTTGCTTGTCCCTGCATTTCCAAATCATATTTTATAACCTTATTTATCAAGGAGCGCTAAAACCTCCGCTCTTGTTCTTGCGTCAGTCTTCATAAGTCCCCTGAGAGCTGAGGTCTGCGTTTTTGAGCCGGAAGCCTTTGCCCCTCTTATTGACATACACATATGCTCTGCCTCGATGATTACGGCAACTCCCTTGGGCTTTAGATGGTCATTAAGAAAGTCTGCAATGTCATGGGTAAGTCTTTCCTGCACCTGGGGCTTTTTAGCAAAATTGTCAACTATTCTTGCAAATTTTGAAAGCCCGATAATCTTGTTGTCATCAGGAATATAGGCTATGTGCGCTTTGCCGACAAAGGGAAGCAGGTGATGCTCGCACATAGAACTAAAAGGAATATCCCTTACAATTACCATTTCGTCGTTTGAGTTTTCCTCAAAAAATTTCAGGTGCTTTACGGGGTCCTCTTCAAGACCTGCAAACATCTCTGCATACATATTTGCAACACGCCTCGGTGTTTCGACAAGTCCTGCTCTTTGCGGGTCTTCGCCGACTGCGATAAGTATTTCTTTTACTGCGTTTTCAATTCTCTCTTTATCCATATTTTCTCCTTTGAAAACATTATCACTTTGAATAATATCCCTTTACATTCTGCAAGCTTTCCGGAGTAATTTCACCGCCGTCATATTCGGCATAGGCGTTATAAACACCCACTCCGACTTTTTCGTTTGTAAGAACAACAAAGGCAGAATCGGCAAGCGAAAAGTCACGCACGGTAATATTGGTGTCGGAATTTGTCACAAGGTCGGTATATATTTCTTCCTTTTGTTCCATAAACTCCGGGTTGATATGCTGTGAAAGTCCTGCAAGAAGAAGTTCTCCCGCAGACGAGGTCATATCGTTTTCAAGAAAGTATCTGATCAGATTTACAAAATCTCCGCCCTTTATGTTTTGTTCGCCGGCTCTTACCCTTACGCTGTAAGGCACGGCGCTGTCTTTATTTTTATAGCGGATTTCCGAAAGAACGGGAACGCTCACGCTTCCCATGTCGTTGAATATTTCTTCAAAATCTTTCTGATTTATATCTACGTAATAATCAACAGAGCAGGTCAAAAGCTGCTCGACACATTCCTTCACCTTTTCGGTTTTTTGCCTTTTATATATATTTGCAAGGCTTTCGCCGTCATATACAGTTTCGGGTTTTAATGCCGTCACCTTGTAAGAAACATTGTCGAGGTCTGCCTGAATAAGTGCAGCAAAAAGAAGTTCGTCCTCCTTGTTTACCGTAAGAATGAAGTTGGTCTTTCCGCTTACCTCGGGTAAAATCAGAGTTTCGTCTGTTTCAACTGCCGAATATGTAATTTCCTTTTCAGGCGCAAAAAACTCTTTTGCCGAAAAATGATACTTTATACCAAGCGCAATAACAAATACGGCTGTGAATGCGACAACCGCTGCAAGCGCCGTTACAAGAAATCTCTGTTCTATTGACTTTTCTTTATTAACTTTTGAAAAATATATATCTCCGCGGTTTTTGAAAATTCTCATACCACACCTCGCTGATAAAAACATTATATAATAAATAACTATATTTTTCAATTATAACATTATATTAGTTTTGACCTTTTTCAGCAATGTAAAAATATGAGAGAAATCACTATAATATAGATACTATTAACTATATTATAATAATATATAAATATATTTTACTTATATTGTGTAAAAAATGTTGACATCTCGCCATAAAACTGATACTATTTATTATGTAGTATTTTAATATATTAATCCCACTCATATTATATAAAGATTTTTTGAAAGGAGAAGTTATGGAATCTTACGAAGATTTATGGCAGGCGGTACTTGACTATATAAAAGGTCTTATAAGCGAAACCGCATTTAACCTTTGGATTAAAGCCATTCAGTTTGAAGACTTTTCTGACTCTACGGTATATCTTGCCTTACCAAGACAGATGCATTACAATATCGTGACGGGCCAGTATGACGAATTAATAAGAGAAGCGTTTGAGCACACAATCGGTTTTCCTGTTGAAATTGAATACAGATTAAATACAGGCAATGAAAAGACGGATGAAAAATCAAGCCCCGTTCTTGACAGACATCTTGAGGACTACCGAAATGAACAGTTCACCTTTGAAAATTTCATTGTCGGCAATTCAAACAAATTTGCTTATGCCGCTGCAAAGGCTGTTGCACGAGATCCCGGTGCAAGACAAAATAATTCAAACAGTTTTAATAACTACAATCCTCTTTTTATTTACGGAAATTCCGGACTTGGTAAAACCCACCTGTTGAATGCAATCAGCCACGAAATTAAAGAGCATTATCCGGAAATGAACATTCTTTATATTCGTGCAGAAGAGTTTACAAACGAGCTTATTCAGGCTATTCAAAATAAAACCACAGATGAATTTCACAACAAGTACAGAAAAAATATTGATGTTCTTCTTGTTGATGACATTCAGTTTATTTCAGGTAAGGAAGCAACGGAAGAGGAGTTTTTCCACACTTTTGACGCTCTTGTTTATCAGGGCAACCAGATTGTTCTTACCTCTGATCGACCGCCAAAGGATATTCGTTCTATAACGGACAGGCTGCGCAGCCGATTTGAAGACGGACTTATTGCTGATATTCAGACTCCTGACTTTGAAACAAGAAGGGAAATTATAAAAAGAAAAGCTCTTCTTCTAAATTTTGATATACCCGAAAATGTTATTAATTACATAGCAGAAAATATTAAATCAAACATCCGTCAGCTTGAAGGCGTAACCAAAAAGCTTTACGCACTTTGTGATATCAACGACCACACACCGACGGTTGCCCTTGCAAAAAGTGTAATTAAAATTGTTATGGAGGACACAGAACCTCTTCCTGTAACTATTCAGAAAATTACAGAGGAAGTAAGCCGAACAACAGGCGTTTCTGTTGAGGACATTTACAGTAAAATAAGAAAGGCAAATGTTTCTCACGCAAGAAAAATTACCTTTTATGTAATTAGAAAGGTTACCAATATGACCTATGAGGATATAGGTGCCGAATTTAATAAGGACCATACCTCAGTTATGTATAATATAAATACAATTGAATCTGAAATTGAAAGAAATTCAAAACTTGAAAGACAAGTAAATGATATTATTAATAACATCAAAAGCACACAGTAATTTTCCACATTTTATTAATTTTTAACAGTAAGTTTTTCTTTTATAATGTGTAAAAAAATATTTTTCCACAATTTACAGATTTTATTCACATTACAATTTTGAAAAAATATTGTCATTTTTTATAGTATTTATCGGCAATAAGAAAGTTTTTCACATTTTTAACAGCCCCTAATACTATATCTAAAAGTTAATAATATTTGATAGACGAAGGAGATACAGTATGAATTTTACCTGCAATACAAAGGAGTTAAACACAGCCTGCTCAAATGTTATGAGAGCTGTAAGCACTAAGGTTACAATCCCTACAATAGAAGGTATACTTATTGAATGCGGTTCTGACACGCTTTCTTTAACAGGATACGATTTTGAATTTGGCATTAATACTACACTTGAAGCAAGAGTATCAGAGCCCGGCGCCATTGTTATTAATGCAAAAATTTTAAGTGATATTATCAGAAAACTACCTGACGGAAGTGTTACCTTTGATATAAGCGGTACCTCTGTTAATATTATTACTGATTCTGCTCAATATAACATTATGGGAATTGACGCAGACGATTATCCGGAGCTTCCGTCTGTTTCAGGAGGTTATCCTCTTTTCTTAAATCAAAAGATGATTCAGAGTATGGTAGCTCAGACTCTTTTTGCTGTTGCAGATAATGAATCGGCAAAACCTGTTCATACAGGACTTAAATTTGAGGTATCTCTTAATCAGTTAAGACTTATCGGTGTTGACGGCTTCAGACTTGCAATCAGAACAGAAACAGTTCAGTATGACGGTGAGGATATAAGTTTTATTGTGCCTAAAAAAACAATAAGAGAACTTATAAAACTTATTAATCCCGAAAGTGATGAAAATATTTCTATAAGCGTCGGTAAAAGACACATTGTATTTGATGTTGAAAATTACAGTATAATAAGCAGACTTCTTGACGGCGATTTTCTCGATTATAACGCAGCTGTTCCAAAATCAGCGTCAACTACTGTTTTAATTAATACTGACGACGCTATTGATTGTATTGAAAGAGCACTTCCTGTTATTGAAAACGATAAGAAAAATCCTATAAGATGTCTTTTTGATAACGATGAAATGAGAGTTTCTACCGTGTCAAGTCTCGGTCGTGTTGTTGGTCATACGCATGCAAATGTAAGCGGTGACAGAGTTGAAATCGGTTTTAATTCAAAGTTTATGCTTGACGCTCTTCACGCAGCAGATACAGATCAGGTAAGAATTGAACTTAACAGTTCTGTTTCTCCTGCAAAGGTACTTCCTCTTAATGACGACGGCTTTTTATTCCTTGTTCTTCCGATGAGGCTTAAGAATGAAAATTAATGTAAAAAAAGCAGAAATAAAAAAAGAAGAGGTATTAATTACCACGGATTTTATACGCCTTGACGCATTTCTTAAATTTAAGGGAATTGCTCTTACCGGCGGCGAAGCGAAAATTTTTATACAGGAAGGCAAAATAAAAGTAAACGGCGAAACCTGCACGGCAAGAGGAAAAAAACTTCGTGCAGGCGATGTTGTGCGTGCCTTTGGTGTTGAATATTTGATTATAAATTAATGAAAATAAAATCAATAGATATAGAAAATTTCAGAAATATTGAAAAAATACACCTCGATTTTGAAGATGTAAATATTATTTACGGTGAAAATGCACAGGGAAAAACAAATCTTATAGAGGCAATTTATCTTTTTACCGGCAGTAAAAGTTTTCGAGGTGTCAGAGATAAGGAGCTTGTCCGCTTCGGCGAGGAGCAGGCACGCCTTAAGATTAGTTTTGAAAACGGCGAAAGAGAACAAAACGCAGAACTTCTTATAAAAAAACGTAGGGAAGCAACGCTTAACGGAGTTAAAAAGAAATCAGCAACACAGCTTGGTGAGGAGCTCAAGGCGGTAATCTTTTCGCCCATTCATCTTTCAATGGTAAAGGACGGACCGATTGAGCGAAGAAAATTTGTCGATGGTGCACTTTGCCAGCTTAAATCAAATTACCGCAATATTCTAAAAGAATATAACAGAAGCCTTGCACAAAGGAATATGCTGCTTAAGGATATTTCTAAAAATCAGTCCCTTTATGATATGCTTTATATATGGGACAAAAATTTGGCTCACAGCGGTGCAAAAATAATTTATCAAAGAAGCAAATATATTGAAGCGCTTTTACCATATGCAAGAGAGGTTTTCAGCGGACTTTCAAAAGGAAAAGAAGAGCTCGACCTTTATATGCAGGGAGATTTTGATTACCAAAATTTAGAGGTTTCGGAGATTGAAAAAAAGCTGATGTTTTCACTTGACGACCACAGAAGCGACGATATATTAAACAGAATTACAACTACCGGTCCTCACAGGGACGATATGGCAATACTCATAAACGGAAAGAGTGCAAGAAACTTCGGCTCACAAGGACAGCAAAGGTCTTGCGTGCTTGCGCTAAAACTTGCCGAGGCTTCACTCCTTCGTGAAATGACGGAAGAAGAGCCGCTTGCTCTGCTTGACGACGTTATGAGTGAGCTTGATATTTCAAGACAGGATTATATATTAAATCATATAAAGGACTGGCAGGTGTTCATAACCTGCTGCGACGCAAATACGGTTTTGAGATTAAAGCAGGGTAAAACCTTTCAGATAAGCGGCGGAGGACTTTTATAATGTATCTTTATCTTGGCGGTGACAGCGTTGTAAAAAGCGACGATATTATCGGCGTTTTTGATATGGACACCTCAACCGTTAACAAAGCAACAAGGGATTATCTCACAGAGGCTGAAAGGGATAAACGCATTATTTATGTTAATTACGATTTACCCAAAAGCTTTATTGTGTGTAATAAAAATGTATATGTCTGTCCGCTTAATACGGCAACTATACTTAAAAGGATAAAAAATTAATATTCATATCTCTATAAAGAGATAGGTTTAATCAGGAGAAAAAATATGGAAGAAAACAAAATTCAGCTTGAGGAAGAGGACATCAATACTGTCGTTACCGAAGAGTATGACGAAAAAAGCATTCAGGTGCTTGAGGGACTTGAGGCTGTAAGAAAAAGACCGGGTATGTATATCGG
>DLBD01000116.1 GCA_002494125.1 Ruminococcaceae bacterium UBA7030
CATCTGGGGAAGTCCCCATGTTCCAAGTGAAGTAAGAATTACTACAAACATAAGGTTAAGCGGGTCGGGACCGAAGAACGAATTAAAAATACCGGGAGTTGACGATACTCTTTCGTCAGTAATCTGTGCAAGTCCGTCCAGCGAGGAGATGAACCCTCCGTTAACCTTGAGCACTGCTGCGATAACAAAAACGATTCCGACAAGCATAATAATTCCCTGAATGAAATCGTTAATAGCAGTTGCCATATAACCGCCTGCAATTACATAAATTGCAGTAAGAATACTCATAAGAATAATGCATACCGAATAGTCGATATTAAATGCCATACCGAAAAGACGGCTTAAGCCGTTATATAGCGATGCGGTATACGGGATAAGAAAAATAAACGTAATAGCAGAAGCAGCAACCTTAAGCGAAGTGCTGTTAAACCTTTCTCCGAAGAATTGGGGCATAGTAGCTGAATTTAGGTGCTGCGTCATAATTCTTGTTCGTCTGCCGAGAATTACCCAGGCAAGAAGCGAACCGATAACAGCGTTGCCGATACCTATCCATGTTGACGCTATACCGAATTTCCATCCGAACTGACCTGCATAGCCGACAAATATTACCGCCGAAAAATACGAGGTTCCGTATGCAAATGCAGTAAGCCACGGTCCGACACTGCGGCCGCCGAGAACAAAACCGTTTACGTCAGTTGCGTTTCTTCTTGCGTAAAAGCCAACGCCTATCATAACGCCGAAGAATATAACCAGCATTATTATCTTAATTGCTAAATCCATAATAATTCCTCCATTTCAACGCTTTGCACCGTAACACTTTAGTGCGTAACGCTTTTATGTGTTAAAGTATACCACATAATTGTTTGTTCGTCAACACCAAATTTTTCTATTCGCTTTCGTGAAGAACATTATAAAGTCTGTCAGGATAATCAGACATAATACAATCGGCTCCGACTGATGAAAGGTATTCGAGCTCGCTTTCGCTGTTGATAGTCCAGTACTGCACTGCAATATTATGGCTGTGAGCATAGTTAATAAGTTTAGCCGTACCAAGATTTATTCCAAGTCGAATCGGCATATTATAAGGTATTTGAAGTGCAATATATTTTGCATCAAAGCTTTCATCATTCGTCATTGCGGATTTATAAAAGCTTGCAACCTCTTTTATGGTTGCGCTTCGTTTAAGCTCAGGATGGACCTCGTCAACATACATTGAAACCTCCTCCTTGAATGTGCCGAAGATCACGTTGTCAAGAAGTCCGCGTTGCGAAAGTACGTCACAAAGGATATCCACGCCCTGCTTTCCGAGTTGCCCGCCGTTTTTTATTTCAATTATATAGTCATAGTGACCGTTAGCTTCAAGATAATCAAGTACATTTTCAAGCCTTACAATCTTAAGCTCGTCAGGTACATCATCGCCCTTTAATTCGGCATAAGGCATTTCGCCGTCAGAATTCTTAAACCTCGCGCCTATATTAAGCTCTCTGAGCTCTTCATATGTATAGTTTTCAGGTCTTGCGCCTTTAACGCCGAAAACCTCCTGACTGTCTGTAGTTCGGTCAAGCGTGTCGTCATGAAGGAGAACAAGTACTCCGTCCTTAGTTATATGAAGGTCGAATTCAAACACATCAACATCAAAGCTCTTATTTTCAATACAGTTTTTGAAGGCGAGCATTGACTCCTCCGGAGCGATGCCTCCGCCCGAACGGTGAGCGCTTATAAACGGCTTTCCGGTAGTGCTGATATATCTGTTGTCGGCTTCGTATTTTATAATGCTCTCAGGGCTTGAATGATAAAAAGCACAAAACAAATCGACTCCTATAAGAGCAATAAGTACCGAAAGGATTATACAAATAACCTTTTTGCCTCTTTTCATTTTCGGTTTTTCCGTAACTGACTGTGACATATAACCATCTCCGTTTCAAAAATATTCTAACACACTTAAAATAATTTACAAGTAAAAAAACAGGGAACAGCTTTCTGTTCCCTGTAAATAAGATTTAATTATTTAAGCGCTGCAAGGATTTTGTCCTTAGCTGTTACGCCGATAAAGGTTTCTGCAACCGCACCGTCTTTGAAAACAAGAAGTGTCGGTATTGAAGAAACGTCATACTTTTCAGCAAGTTCGTCAGCCTCGTCAACATCAAGTTTTCCAACCTTGACATCAGGATTTTCGTCTGCAATCTGGTCAACAATCGGTGACATCATTTTGCAAGGACCGCACCATGTTGCAAAAAAATCAACAAGACACGGCTTGTCGCTGTTAAGAATTTCTGCCTCAAAATTAGCTTCTGTAAGTTCAATTACACTCATTTTATTTCTCCTTATGCTTTTGATTTAAGATACTTTACTGCCGAAAGACCTGCCTGAGCACCTTCGTACACTGCCTTGCATACCTGAAGAAGACCGCCTGTAATATCTCCGCATGAGAATATTCCGGGAAGGTTTGTGCTCATATCCTCGCCTACGGCAATTTTATCTCCTTCTGTCAGTATACCAAGTTTTTTTGCAAAGTCAACACCGCCTGCAATTCCCTGTGCGATAAATATACCGTCAAGCTCAAGCACGCTGTCATCCTCAAAGATTACGCGGTTTACCTTTTTCTCACCTGCAATTTCTTTGATTTTCTTTGTGTTGATTTCGTATTTATCAGTATTCGGCGCAGAAAGTCCGTTTGTAAGAATTACAAGTGAGCCCGCTATATTTTCAAGCTCGCCTGCCTCTGAAAGAGCATACTCCTCGTTACCGAGCACGGCGATATTCTTTTTGCGGTAGAAAAAGCCGTCGCATATTGCGCAGTAACTTATTCCCTTTCCGTCAAATTCTTCAACGCCTTTAATGTTCGGCTTAACCTTTTTGTTGCCTGTTGAAAGAATAAGAGCCTGTCCGACATAGGTGTTTTCCTTGGTGACAATCTCATAATTCATATCAGCGTTCATTGTTACATTGAGCGCTTCATCCTCGACAACCTCGATTCCGAGAGCCTTTGCCTGTTCAATACCGGTATCATACAAATCCTTACCTGTTATGCCATCAATAAAACCGTAGTAGTTGTCAATCTTGTGCGCCTTTTCAAGCTGGGATTCGCCGTGATAGAGAACAAGTACGCTTTTGTTTGCCCTTTTGGCGTAAAGCGCTGCGGATATTCCCGCAGGACCTGCACCAATTATTACTACATCATACATTATTATTCACCAAAACCGTATTATAATACTGACTCAACCTTTGCTTCAATCTCTGCAGGAGTAACCTTTGAGCTGAAACGCTCAACAATATTACCCTCTCTGTCGATGAGGAATTTTGTAAAGTTCCATCCGATTTTTTCGCCGCCTGTCTGCTCTACGAGATATTTATAAAGCGGGTCAGCGTCTTTACCGTTTACCTTGATTTTCTTGTAGCGAGGGAAGGTTGTGCCAAACTTTCTTGAGCAAACCTTGTTGATTCCTTCGTCGCTTTCCATTGCCTGAAATGCAAACTGATTACAAGGGAAGTCAAGGATTTCAAAGCCTCTGTCCTTGTACTTCTGATACATTTCTTCAAGTCCCTTGTACTGAGGAGTAAAGCCGCAGTGAGTTGCTGTGTTTACGATAAGAAGCACCTTGCCCTGATGCTCTGAAAGAGAAACCTCTTCACCCTTCTGGCTTAATACCTTAAAATCAAATACGTTCATTTTTATCTCTCCTTATAAAAACTTCTTTGCAAATGCAGCCGCGTCAGCCTCGTCCTGTGCATTAGGTCTGCCTTTGGCAATCATCTTAAACTGTCCCTTGCAGAAGAACTCTTCGTCTGCAACGGCAATTCCCTTCTTCTCACAAGCAGCCTTAACCTGCTTGTATGTTCCGCTTAAAATAGCAGCTGAACTAAAGCTTACAACCTTGCCGACATTTACGTTTATTGAATCAATAAACTGCTTAACATTTGAGTCAAGAGCAGTTGCGTATACAGCGCTACCGAGGAAGAGGATATCTACATCCTCCTCAAGCGGTACGTCAACAGTCTTTGCTTCAACTCCGACTGCGTCTGCAATAGCCTTTGCAAGCTTTGTTGTGTGTCCTGTCTTTGAATAATATCTTACTGCAAATTTCATATATACACCTCTATTATAAAAGCTCGCTTACGCAGCTGTCAACCTTTTTCATACCTTCAGTCGGCTCAAAACGTGCAACTACATTGCCCTGTCTGTCAACGATGAACTTTGTAAAATTCCACTTGATATCAGGGTTTTCTTTATAATTTTTATCCTGCTTTTTAAGCATTGCCGACATTGCAATAGCTGCAGGTCCCTTGCCAAAGCCTTCAAAACCCTTCCGGCTCTTAAGATATGCATAAACAGGGAGAGCGTTCTCGCCGTTTACATCCGACTTTTTCATCTGCGGAAATTGTGTCTTGTACTTAAGTGTGCAAAACTCGTGAATTTCCTCATCTGTTCCGGGCGTCTGTCCGGCAAACTGATTACAAGGAATATCAAGAATTTCAAAGCCTTTATCGTGATACTTTTCATACATCTCTTCAATTTCCTTGTACTGAGGTGTAAAGCCGCAGCCGGTTGCAGTGTTTACAACCATAACAACCTTTCCCTCAAAATCCTTAAGTGATACCTCGTTACCCTTGCGGTCAAGTACTGTGTAATCATAAAATCCCATAACGTTTACCTCCTAATATTTTGTGCAATTTGATTGTGCGCAATTTTTCTTACATCCAGATTATACTACTACTATAATGTAATGTCAAGATGTTTTTTTGTAAAATTTTGTAAAAAGACAATATAATTATTTTTTTGTCTATAACTAAAGGCTGCTTCTCTGAAGCAGCCTATTTATTCTATCTCTTTTTTATTCTGAAAGTAGGTTCACCGTAAAGAAGCACAGCCGGTACAACAACCTCTTCGAGTATAGTTGTAAGCTTTGGAGAAAGCGGCATACCCGAGAAATCAAGATAATGAGTTGCAAGCGTAGCAAGGTCAGGCGAAGATGTATTCTTTATTTTTATATGCTTTTCATTTTTGAAATCAAATTCAAGCTTTCTTACATGACAGGTTTCGCCGATTCGGATAAGAACTGTAAGAACCTTTTCCTGTGTCCAAGCAGCCTTTGAAAACACATTGTATTCAAGACCGGCAAGCTTAATTGTGGTCTTTTCATACTCGTTATCCATTCCAAGCTTAATTTTGTTTACATAACTTCCCTCTTTCCATGCAAGGTAGAGGTTATAATCCTTGTCAAGACTGAGAATAAAGCGGTCAATACAGCCGATTTTCTCATTCATTACCGCCGTCATGGTCGGGTGAATCATCGATGCGAACACGCTTGAGTGAGTCATAAGTGCTTTTTGATTATAGTCAAGCTCAAGCTTTCTGTTTCGCATTTGTGCAGGAAGATCATCCTTGTCGCCGAGCGATGAAACAAGCTCGCTTAACTTATCATAATATTCTGTTTCAGGCTCATCCCAAAGGGTTTCAAGCATATCGTTTACTGCGTCGCCGAGATACTCATCTCTTGAAACGCCGCTGTTGATAACAAGCACAGTATTTTTATCCTTAAATACATAACCGAGCTGACCGTGAAGCCCATATGCGCGGTAGCTTTCAGGTCTCGCAATCTGCCATATACCGTAGCCGTAGCCTTTTGTGACATCCTTGTGTCCCTTCTTGTTTGTAGGAACCTGATAAGAGCTTGACTCCTTTACCCACTCAGCCGGGATAACCTGCTTTTCGTCCCACATACCGTTTTGTGCATAACAAAGTACAATCTTCGAAAGCTCTTCAATAGAGAGATAAAGGCCCCAGCCGCCTGCTGCATAACCGAACTTGTCAACTTCCCATACGGGTTTTTCAATTCCGAGCGGCTCAAAAAGGCGAGGCTTAAGAAAGTCTACGAGCGTTTCACCGTAAACTTTGCTGATAATTGCTGATATAAGATAGAAATTATCGTTAACATAAAGGAAGTGTTTACCCGGCTTAAAAACATAAGGAGCGTCAAAGAAAATCTTTATCCAGTCCTTATTCCTTCTGTTTTCAGCCATTCCTATCATTTTACCTGCGGTCATAGTTACAAGATGGCGCATTGTAATCGGCTTATTAAAACCGAAACGGTCATACTCTCCGTAATACTTACAGATAGAGTCATCAAGTGAAATCTTACCCTCATCAACCGCATAGCCAAGCGCTATAGCGGTTACGGTCTTTGAAAGCGAAAACATAACATGCTTCGTTTCATTATTGTATGGGTTATGGTAACCCTCGCAAACAACCTTACCGTCTTTGATAAGAATAAAGCTGTCCGTGCCGAGCTCTTCAGCCTCACACCTTTTTACAAAATCATAAACTGCCTTTGGGTTTATTCCGCTTTCTTTAATGTCCCCTCTTTTAATCTGCATTAAAACATCTCCTTTTTAGACAATTACTGCCTAATATAAAAAATTATAGCATATAAAAAGAGTTAATGTAAACAATTTGGCAGTTTTAATTTTTAATATAGCATAATAAATAAAATATCCGCTTTAAATTTGTGCAAATTAACTCCGTTTGCCGTCATATCAAACAAAAAGCAAGTATGATTTTTCCACACAATTACCAAAAAACAAAATAAACTTGAATTAATGATATAGTCCACTTATAATATCTTTATCTAATTATTAAGGAGTTATTATGGAAAGAGAAAGTTTCAAATCGCGACTTGGATTTATACTCGTCAGCGCCGGCTGTGCAATAGGAATAGGCAATGTATGGAAATTCCCATATATTGCAGGTGAATACGGCGGAGGAGTTTTTGTACTGTTTTATCTCATTTTCCTTATGATAATGGGTATTCCCGTGCTTACGACCGAGCTTGCTGTCGGAAGAGCGAGCAAGCAAAGCGCTGTTCTCGGCTACAAAGCGCTTGAGCCCAAAAACAGTAAATGGCATATTCACGGATGGTTTTGCATAATAGGCTGCTATCTTCTTATGATGTACTACACAACCGTAACAGGCTGGATGCTAAACTATTTCATAAAATTTCTCACAGGAACATTTGAAAAAATACCCGACGGTGCAACCGACGGCGTGTTTACAAATATGCTTTCAAGCCCTGTTGAACAGATGATATTCACCTTCACGGTAATTATACTCGGCTTTCTTGTGTGCAGCGGCGGACTTAAAAACGGCGTTGAGAAGGTAACCAAGGTTATGATGATATGTCTTCTTGGGCTGATTGTTGTGCTTGCGGTAAACAGTCTTACCTTAAACGGAGCGGGCGAAGGTCTTAAATTTTACCTGCTCCCCGACTTTGGCAGAGCCAAAGAAATGGGTATGGGCAACGTTATTTCAGGCGCAATGAATCAGGCGTTTTTCACACTGAGTCTCGGCGTTGCGGCAATGGAAATATTCGGAAGCTATATGTCTGACGACAATACCCTTACAGGCGAAGCGGTAAGGATTACGGCACTTGATACGTTTGTAGCGCTTATGTCCGGACTTATTATCTTTCCCGCCTGCTTTACATATAATATTGAGCCAAGCGAAGGACCGTCGCTCATCTTTATGACGCTTCCTAAAATATTTGAAAATATGCAGGCAGGCAGAGTATGGGGAACTCTCTTCTTCCTCTTTATGACCTTTGCGAGCCTTTCAACAGTTACTGCAGTATTTCAAAATATCATCGCATGCGCGCAGGATAATCTCGGCTGGTCAATTAAAAAGTCCACTATTGTAAACTGTATTGTAATTCTTATTGCGAGCGTTCCGTGTTTCCTCGGATATAATATATGGAGCAAGGTAGGAGTGTTCTCAAGCCAATCAAAAGAAATTTTTGCCGGCTCAACAAAGTTATTTACACTTAATCCGATAAATATGGATATACTCACTATTGAGGATTTCATCGTAAGCAACCTTCTTCTTCCGATAGGCTCGCTTGTATTCCTCCTCTTCTGCGTAAGCAAATGGGGCTGGGGATTTGACAACTATATTGAAGAAGTGAATAAAGGAAACGGAATCAAACTAAAAAAAGGACTCAGATTTTATTTCAGATATATTTTACCGATACTGATAATAATCATTATTGTTCAGGGACTTATTAAAACATTTATAACATTTTAATAAAAAAGAAAAGCACACACCTGATGGTGTGTGCTTTGTTTTGGTGGAGATGGTGGGAGTCGAACCCACGTCCAAAACCACTTTGCCAAGGGCTCTACGAGTGTAGTTTATCGTTTAAGATTCCCCTCAACCGACGGTGATAAACAACCTTCGGCTTACGGTATTCCCTGATACCTGACAAAAGCCGGGAAAATCTTTTGTTCATGTTCGCCGCTGAGTCGATACTCCGCATTGAGCCGCGGCGCTCTCAAAGGGAGCACAAGCCGCTAATTAAGCAGCAAGAGCTACTGATCTGTTATTGTCAGTTAATTTTAAGCGTTACTTTTAAAGCGGTGCAACTCCGCTACTCGCTGACCAAGGTTCTATGGCCCTGTCGAAAGCCTTTCATCCCCACGTCTAATATTATTACGTGGTGGAAGCAAAATGCTGTAGCTTTTGCTAATCACCACTTCATAGCATTCTCCTTCTCCGACAAAAATTCGCCATAGCCTGCTTTTTTGTCGGCACCGCCTTCGGCGTTTTTTCTGTCGGTTTAGTGGTGGAAGCAAAATGCTGTAGCTTTTGCTAATCACCACTCCATAGCATTCTCCTCCTCCGACAAAAATTCGCCATAGCCTGCTTTTTTGTCGGCACCGCCTTCGGCGTTTTTCTGTTGGTTTCGTGGTGGAAGCAAAATGCTGTAGCTTTTGCTAATCACCACTCCATAGCATTCTCCTTCTCCGACAAAAATTCGCCATAGCCTGCTTTTTTGTCGGCACCGCCTTCGGCGTTTTTTTCTGTCGGTTTCGTGGTGGAAGCAAAATGCTGTAGCTTTTGCTATTCACTTATTAATCAATATCTTTCTTTGAACTCTCTTTCGGCTGCTCTGTCTGCATCCTTTTTAGCCTGAACTGCTCGCTTGTCGTAAAGCTTTTTGCCTTTACAAAGGCCAATCTCAAGCTTTGCTCTTCCTTTTGAAAGATAAAGTGAAAGCGGGATAATTGAAAGCCCCTGCTGCTGGCTTTCGCCAAAGAGTTTCATTATTTCCCTTTTGTGAAGAAGAAGTTTCTTCTTTCTCATCGGATCACGGTTAAAGCGATTTCCCATTTCGTAGGGAGAAATGTGCATACCTATCACAAACATTTCGCCGTCGTCAACCGAGCAGAAGCTGTCTTTAAGATTGACTCTGCCGTTTCGAATTGACTTGATTTCCGTTCCGAAAAGCTCAATTCCCGCCTCGTAGGTTTCAAGCACAAAATAGTCGTGATAGGCTTTTTTATTATTTGCGATTATTTGTTTTTCATCTGCCAAGTCCATCACTCCTATTTATATAATAATTATTGATAAAAAGCTGACTTTGACCGCACCGGGTTATTGTGTGCTCAAAGCGAGCAGGCGCAGTTTTCGCTCATCGCCTTTCATTAAATAAGACTTCTTCCCTCAAGCGCTCTTGAAAGAGTAACCTCATCGGCATATTCAAGGTCTGCGCCGACGGGAACGCCATATGCAAGACGGCTTACGGTAATACCGAGCGGCTTAAGAAGCCTGCTTATATACATAGCCGTAGCCTCGCCCTCAACAGTCGGGTTAGTAGCCATAATAACCTCCTCGACTGTGTCATCGTTAAGTCTTGCCATAAGTTCCTTTATTTTAATCTGGTCAGGGCCTATATTGTCCATAGGTGAAATTGCACCATGGAGAACATGGTAAGTACCCTTATACTCGTGTGTGCGTTCAATAGCCGCAACATCACGAGGGTCCTCTACAACACATATCACGCTTTTATCCCTGTTATTGCTTTTACAAATCGGACAAAGCTCGTCATCAGCAAGATCACAGCAAACGCTGCACTGTTTTATTTTTGTATGCGCGTCAGTGATTGCCTTTGCAAATTCGTTTGCCTGCTCGTCTGAAAGTCCGAGAACATAAAACGCCATACGCTGCGCAGTTTTGTGACCGATACCCTGCATTCTTTCAAACTGGTCTATTAAATTTTGAAGCGGTGCAAGATTAAAGGACATTTTTGTACCTCACCTTTTTATGATTAAAGTCCGGGAATATTAAGTCCGCCTGTTACACTGTCAAGCTCTCTTTCCTGCTCTTCGTCAATCTGGCGCATAGCCTCATTGAAAGCAGCAACAAGCATATCCTCAAGCATTTCAACATCATCCGGGTCAACAACCTCGGGATTAAGTCCTACCGACTGAATCTCCCTGTTGCCCTTAACTGTAATTTCAACCATTCCGCCGCCTGAAGTAACAACATATTCCTTCTCCTCAAGCTCTGCCTTTTTTGCCTCGATGTTTTCCTGCATCTTCTGTGCCTGACGAAGCATATTCTGCATATTCTGCGGGCCGCCGCCCATTCCTTTTGGAAGTCTTGCTTTCATAGTTTTCTCCTTATTATTCGATATCAACCCTGATACCGTCGCTTTGTGCCTGATTCACAAGGTCCTCAAGCAAATCTCTTTTCTCGGCAATTTCCTTTTTCCTTTTGAAAATACCGAGTCTGTATTTTTTCCCCGTCACCTCATAAAGTGCTGCTTTAATTGCTTTTGAGTGAGTCGGGATTTTTATAAACTGATAAACCGTAGGATTTGTACTGTCAACAAGGAAATGCTCTCCCCTGACATAACCGCTCGCCGTGCTCAAAACGCCGAAAAGCGGAACATCCGTTCTGTGAATAACATCAAGAAATTCTGCCCATCGGTCAAACTCAACTGTCTTTTGTAATGCAGTATCGCTCTGCGTTTGGGTTTGTTCAGGTGCCTCCGGCTGACTCTGTTCTTCAGGCTCCGGCAGCTCCTCCTGTGAATTATTTGAAACGACAGGCATTGAAGCGCTTTCCTCTTCTTTTTCCTCAATCGGCGGAGATATTACCTCTTTCTTCTCTTCAATCGGCTCTTCGGAAACTGCGCTTTCTTTTTCAACCTCAGGCTCTTTTGGAATTTCAATCGTCTGAACCTCAACGGTTTTCGGTGATTTGCCCGTAACCATCTGCCTTTCGAGCTGAGACATTCGGTCAAGGACTGCCTGCATACTTTCTTCAAGCTTCGGCTCGCAAAGTTTTATGAGTGACATCTCCATTTCAATTCTGGAGTTCACGCCACCCTTAATTCTTACAAGCGCACTTTGGAAAAGATCAAGTCCGTAAACTATATTTTCCATGCTAAGGAGCTTCGCAGCATTTACAAGAGTGTTATACTCATCGTCTGTGCAGACGATCAGTTCTCTTGACGACCTGACTGTTTTCGCAATAAGAAAGTTTCTGTAGTGATTTATAAGTTCAACACAAAGGCGTTCCATATCATAGCTGTTTTGATAAAGCTCTGCAATGATATTCATCGCTTGCGAGCTGTTTTTTTCAATAACGGCATTAGTTATGCGATAAAGCACCGACCTTCCCGTAAGACCTGCAACCTGCGAAACAAGCGCAGAGTCAATCTTACTGCTTCTGCTTGCGCACTGGTCGAGTATCGAAAGGCCGTCACGAAGAGCGCCGTCGGCAATCCTTGCAATAAGAAGCGACGCATCGCCATCAAGCTCAAGCCCCTCTGCCTGCGCAACCTGATTAAGTCTTACTGCCATGGTTTCAGGCTGAATTCGTTTGAAATCAAAGCGCTGGCAACGGGAAAGTATTGTTGCGGGAATCTTGTGAATTTCAGTAGTTGCAAGAATAAATATGACGTGTGCAGGCGGCTCTTCAAGCGTTTTAAGAAGAGCATTATATGCACTTGCAGAAAGCATATGCACCTCGTCGATAATATATACTCTGTACTTGCCTCTTGAAGGAGAATAGTTTACCTCCTCACGAAGTTCACGAATATTGTCAACGCCGTTATTTGAAGCAGCGTCAATCTCGACAACGTCATATATAGCGCCGCTGTCAAGTCCCTTACAGATTTCACATTCGTTACACGGCTCACCGTCAACTGTATTTTCACAGTTTACTGCCTTTGCAAGTATTTTCGCACAGGTGGTTTTGCCCGTACCCCTTGAGCCTGTAAACAGATATGCGTGGGAAATTCGGTTTTCCTTTATTTCATTTTTCAGGGTAGAAACAACGTGATCCTGCCCATATACGTCTGAAAAGCATTTAGGTCTGTATTTTCTATATAAAGCCTGATACATCTTTCCGCCTCCGAAAAAAATTAAGACAGAAAACTTATTTCATAATGCAACGCACAGACTTGTCTGCGGCACACAGAAAAATCCACTTATTGCTGCTCGGTTCCCCGCCTGACAAGGTTCGTAGCATCCCGTCGCACAGGGCCTATGCGCTACATTATAAAATAAGGCTTCTGCCTTCGTTTGAATATTATACTACAATACTATTCAGAAATCAAGACTTTTTCTATGCTGCCATAGTAAATATAGTGCATTCCCATTCCGTCATACCAGTCTGATTTTATGCTTTTGTCGGTGAACTGGCATTCGTCAAACTGTGACTTCGCCATCTTTTTACAAATAAGCACAAGCTTTGCCTGTTCAAAATAGGGAGCGTCGTCAAACACAGGAGTAAGCTTTGTAAGCTCCGTCTTGTTTACATCTCTTCCGCTTTTCGAACCGCAGACAGAATGAATCTGCTTTTTCATTTCTTCGGGATAAAAGCTTAATGTGAAATAATCGTTTTCATCTACGAATTTGTCGGTATACCTTTCAGGTCGGATGTATATGGTAACCATATCCTTTCCCCAAAGCTCGCCGACAGAGCCCCATGAAACAGTCATCATATTGTAGCCGTTTTCATCGCCTGCGCACACAAGCCCCCATTGGTTTTTGATAAGGTCGACAACATTCTCCTTAACCTGTGTAAAATCAATCTGCTTAAACATAATATCACCTCGTAAAAATTAAAGGATAGCCATAAGCTATCCTTCATTTCATTCTTATCTTACTTTAAGAACTTGACGATTTCAAGTGCTGCGTTAACATCACCGTCAACCTTAAGCTTTCCTGTTGTGAAAGCGATTACAGGGTCAAGCTTACCGTTGATAAGCTTTGTGAAGTTTGTAGCGTTAATTGTGATAATTGCGTTTCTATCGTAATACTCATAAGGCTCAACATTTACTCTGCCGTCCTTAATCTCAATGTAAAAGGTACCCTCAACCTTGCCGATAAGGTCAATCTGAAAAGCAAGTGTACCGTTTACCGAAGAAACATCCGCATCTAAAAACTTCTTTCTTGCTGCCTGTACAACAGACTCATAAGTCATAGCCATAGTGTTATACCTCCATAAAAAGTAATAATAAATAATTTATACTTATTTATTGAGAAATATTATACCACATACTTTTTATTAGTCAAGTATTTTTTGTCGATTGTTATTTATCCTTTGACTGACAGACAGCCGCAACAACAAGGGCGCTGATAAGCGCAACCGTAACTCCTGCCGCACAGGCAGTAAAGCCGCCGGTTATTATACCGATTACGCCGTCCTTTGAAACCGCCT
Organism: Ruminococcaceae bacterium UBA7030; assembly: GCA_002494125.1. Classification (GTDB taxonomy): domain Bacteria; phylum Bacillota; class Clostridia; order Oscillospirales; family Acutalibacteraceae; genus Eubacterium_R. Next base: position 13,505 of record DLBD01000116.1, read on the forward strand.
CCTTAACCCCTTGAGCAAGAGCGTTTCCAAAACCGGTAAGAGGCACCGTAGCGCCCGCACCGGCGAAATCTACAAGATGAGGGTACAAGCCGAGTCCTCCGAGTACAACGCCCACACATACAAACAGCACGAGTATCCTTGCAGGAGTAAGCTTTGTATTGTCAAGAAGGACCTGACCGATTACGCAGATCAGTCCGCCTATAATAAACGCCTTAATAAAAATCATAAAAAATCACCTGTTATAGCATTGCCGTAACAGGTGATTCTTATTCAGTTATTGATTATTTTGTCTTTTGCGGCAAGCCTTCCTTATCATACATACAAAGCGCTTCGCACATAACCTCAATACCGACGGTAATACATTCAGGTCTCATGTTTTCCGGTGTGTCAAGACGGGTGTGATAATATCTCGGCGGGTCAGGATTCATAGCGGCAAAGCCTGTTGCTTTGATACCCTTTTGTGTGAATGCAGCAGCATCACAGCCTCCAATGTAGATTGATGCAAAAGGAAGGTCGAGTCCGCAGTTGGCAGCGGCATTTTTAACAAGGTTCTTAACTCCCCAGTCGTGCTGAACCGTACCTGAAAGGTCACGGTCGTAAACCGCCATATCCTCAAGATCTCTGAAGGTGTCAAGTGCAATAACAGCGGTAGGGAGCTCCTTGAGCTCATCAAGATGAGCCTTAACATAAGCCTTTGCGCCTCGAAGTCCTGCCTCCTCAGAACCGGAACAAATCATTGTCACCTCGGTGTGCTCAAACTCAACTCCCGCCTCAGCAAGAGCCTTAATAGTTGCCATACCTGTGTAACAGCCTGAAAGGTTGTCAGACGCACCGGGAACGGATTTTGTCCAGCTCTGGAAAAAGATAAATGAAATCTCAAACGGAATAAACACAAGGCTTACAACGAAGAAGAGAATGAAAAACCAATGAGGCTTTTCAAGTGTGTTTGCGGCACTTCCCTTGCCGACGATAAGACATACAAGGGCAAATATTGTCTGAATAACAAGACCTACAACCGCAGGAATTTCGCAGAAAAGCTTTGCCTGTAAACCGCCTAAAAGATAGTTGAGCTTCCACTCAAACTGGCTGTCGGAATGGCCTATCATAATAATTCTCTTTTCAACCTCACCCTTGGGCTTTCTTGTAGCAATCATATTATGTGAAGTCTGCTTCGGGAAAAGAAAATCGTCAAACTGCTTATACATAAGAAATTCAAAAATAAGCGGAACGAATGCCAGAACGCAAAGTATAAACGCCGCTATCGGAGAAGCAAACCAGTTGACAAATACGGACGCAACTCCGCAGCAAACCGTAAACGGAATAAAGCCCATAAAGCCCTGACGGTGAAGCGTAAATTCTTCAATTCTCGTTTCGTCGCAGTAGTTTTTCATATCCTTTTCCATCCACTGCTGAGCACGAAGCTCTTCAGGTGAGCCCGGCTTACGAGGTCCGATTTTTTTACATATCTTTGTAACGCCCTTTACGGCATATTCCGTATTCTTTTCTAAATCTATATTTTTAGAATACTCTTCAGCTATCTTCATATTATTCCCCCTAATTAGTAAGATATAACTAACACATTTATTTTATCACAATAAATTACTATTTGCAATAACGGGAAAAATGTTTTTGAAGAGTAAAAAGAAACAAAGGCTGTTTGTTAATCTAAATGATGGATAAAAAGTCCTGAAAGAAGTTTTGGTTCAAACCATGTTGATTTTGGCGGCATAATAAGTCCCGCATCGGCGATATCCATCAAATCCTCAACTGTTGTCGGATACATTGCAAAAGCAAGCTTCATATCCGTATTAACTCTTCTTTCAAGCTCTTCAAGGCCTCTTATTCCGCCGATAAAAGCAATCCTTTCATCCGTCTTCGGATTTTCAATTCCAAGCACAGGCGCAAGAATATTGTCCTGAAGTATTGAAACATCAAGCCTGTCAACAGGGCTGTCCTCGTTAATTATTTCAGGCTTTGCCTCAAGCGAATACCACTGACTGTCAATAAGCATACCGAAGGTGTGCTTTTTGTTTGGCTTGTATTTTGAGTCAACCTTATTTACAACAAATTTATCGCTGATTTTTTCAATAAACTGTTCGGTTGTATTTGAATTAAGATCCTTTACAACTCTGTTGTAATCCATAATTTCAAGGTCGGCGTCCGGAAAAGCAACCGCAAGAAAATAATTAAACTCCTCCTGGCCGGTGTAACTTCCCTTCTGCTCTCTTCTTTTCTGACCGACTTTTACAGCAGAAGCACAGCGGTGGTGACCGTCTGCGATATACATTGCGTTTACGTGGTCAAAAAGTCCCTGAAGCTTTACAACGGTATAGTTATCATTTACAGCCCATACTGTTTGCGAAACGCCGTCCGAAATAAAGTCGTACTCAGGCTTGTGATTATACATCCAGTCGGATATAATAGAGTTTATTTCATCATTTTTTCTGTATGTAAGAAAGATAGGACCCGTATTTGCATTACAGGTGTCAACATGGTTGATTCTGTCCTGCTCTTTTTTTGCAAGCGTGTGCTCGTGCTTTTTGATAATGTTGTTAAGATAGTCGTCAATGGAGGCGCAGCCGACAAGACCGACCTGTCCTCTTCCGTTCATAACCTGCTTATAAATATAAAAGCAGGGTGATGAATCCTGAATAAGTTTTCCTTCCCTTTCAAGTGAAAGCAGGTTTTCTCTTGCCTTTTCATAAACCTTGGTGCTGTACTGGTCAACACCTACGGGAAAATCAATTTCCGCCCTGTCGATATGAAGAAAGGAATAAGGCTTATCCTTAACCATTTCACGAGCCTCTTCGCTGCTCATTACATCATAGGGTAAAGCAGGGATAAGCGCCTGCATATCAGATGAAGGTCTGTACGCTCTGAAACCACGAAATACAGCCATAAAATATTCTCCTGTCAGTCACAATTCTTTTCATAAATAATGCGAAGTCCGTCAAGAAGCAAATCCTTGTCGTGAATCAAATCAGTCTTGCAATGTTCAAGGATTGTTGTGCTCAGCCCGCCTGTAACAACAACAGTAGGCTTTTCGCCAAGCTCTGCTTCGAAGCGTTCTACAAGTCCGTCAATCACAGCGGCAGTTCCGTAAACCGCACCGCTTCGCATACAGTCGACCGTATTTGAACAAATCGACTTTTCAGGCGCCGAAACATCAACCTGCGGAAGCTGTGCCGTATTAGAGGAAATTGCGTTTAATGCAGTGATTACACCGCACATAACAACGCCGCCGATGTATGTCTTATTTTTATCAATAACAGATGCCGTAGTTGCTGTTCCGAGGTCAAATATAACCATCGGGCAAGGGTATTTATTTATTCCGGCAACGGCGCCGACAACAAGGTCTGCGCCAAGCTCAGCAGGGTTGTCAATTTTTATATTAAGCCCTGTTTTTACTCCGGGACCGACAACAACTGCGTCAACGCCCAAAGCTGTGCGTATTGCCTTTTTCAGCTTTCGGTTCATAACGGGAACAACGCTTGAAATAATAGCGCCGTCTATTTTTCCAATACCGTTCATCTGTAAAAACGAATGAAGCTTCATTGCCCAGTCGTCAGATGTATGTGTGCTTATAGTGGCAAGTCTTCCCTTTGCTATGAACTTCTCGCCGTCAAGCACGCCGAAAACCGTATTTGTATTTCCGACATCTATAACAAAAATCATTATCTGTTTTCCTTTCTGCCGAGGTTTACAAGCTTTACTATAACAGGTGCAAGAACCATATTAAGCCCAAGCTCAAAAATAAAGTTCACTCCGACAAGTCCGACAATCATAAACTTTCCGGCGGATTCAAAGCCTGCGCCTGCCGCCCATTCGTTGATAGTAGGCATAAAAAACACAAGGCAGCCAAGAAGAAATACACCCGTGTTTACAATAGGTGAAATAATAGCTGCGCATACCGTTCCCGCCGTTTTATTTGATTTTTCAAGGAGCGAGAACACAAGTCCGGCACAAAGACCTGCAAGAATACCCTTTACAAGAACTGTTATTACCGTACCGATAGGATTTACGGCAAGAAATGCTGCCGCGTCACCGGAAAGAAGAACCGTTGCGCCGAACACAAGACCAAGCCATGCACCTGATAATTTTCCGTAAAGTGCCGCACCGACTACTATCGGAATAAGTACAAGCGAGATTGAAAACGGTCCGAATTTGATTGCGCTGCCAAAGAGCTGAAGCACTACAACGATTGCCGTAAGAAGCCCTGTGCCCGCAATTTTCTTTGTGTTTTGATTCATATTAAATTTTCCTTTCTGCTACTGTTCCTGAGCCGACGTTAAACACAAAACACACCGGCCCGGCGAATATTATTTTCGCCTCGGATACAATGCAGGGATATTATATTATAAAAAAATTCAAATGTAAAGATTAAAATAAACACAAAATAAACACATAACTGAACATATTTTTATGAATAATTATCAAGAAAAAAGAAATCCCCCGAGCGAATAAAACGTTCAGGGGAATTTTTATGTATTGGTAAAATTTTGAAAAACTAATTATGCGTCAGGCATTCTGAAAAGTACATATCTGTATGCCACGCCCGTTTCATTAAAGCAGGCATAGTTATTACCTGTTTCAGCTGCCGCACTTTGTGTAACCCTCAGTCCGTCCGAGGTAATACCGAGTCCGAGAGTTGAACCGGACGGAGTAGCAATGCCGAAATAATGTCTGCACTTATTACCGGAATAGTCGTTCATAACGGGCGGCCTGCTGTCCGCAAAAATTATTGCGTAAGCAACCTCAAACGGACAGCCGGTCACAATAGTTCTTGTCGGCGAGCCGTTACCGTAATACGACGAGGAGAAGGTTGGCTTGTTCCACTTGCTTCTTTCCTCGTAAGTAATATGCACGGACTCATCATCCATGTGCGATGAAACAACATTGTCAAGAATTGAATTGTCATAGTTAAAATCATCCATCTTCGGCTTGTCAGAGCCTATCCAGCTGTTCAGATGAAGGTTTGGTGTTTTATTTGTACTGCTCATAAATCCTCCTTATAGACTTGCTAAAAAGTAAAAGTTAAGTCCTATGTTATCAATATCTGCAAAGTGATAATCAGCTGCGTCCCATTCGTCAAATGTCATACCGAAGCTGCCGGCTGTACTTTCCACAAACGGCGGAAGGTAGCGAGCGAAAAACCACCCGATGTTTTTCAGCGGAATATTATCGCGCCTGATAATCTGATAATCAACCGTCACTTCAAGCATATGCGCTGAAAACGCCTCCTCAAGCCCAAGGCGTTTAAGATCTTTTTCGAACTGTTCATCGTCGAATTCGCAAAAGGGGCGGGAATGAACATACATTATTTTTTCAATAAGCTCCTCGTCGTCATAATCTCTTGCGTCGATACCTGTAAGCGTGCACTGACGCTTATTAAATGCATCACAGCCGATTAAAAAAAGCTCGTCATTATCATCAGCAAGCTTATCATAAAGCTTTGAAAGGACAAAATCATATGCGGTAATCTCCGCAAGCGAGCTTTTGTTATTCTCATCTGCAGGAATTCCCACAGTTTTATACAGGCTTTTAAGCCTTTGCAAAACATCATTCAATTACTTCCACCGCCAGTTCTCCGAGCAAAAGCTGTTCATAAGAATAACAATAAACGGCAGAGCCGATTGCCTGAGGGCTCGAGAATATGTATTTTTCAATTCCTTTTATGTCAGAGATTGCACTTGCAAGAGCCGTAAAAGGAATCTCGTCGCCTATTCTTACTCCAAGACAAGCATCACGAAGCGCATCATAAACCTTTTGCTCAATATTTTCTTTTTCATAGCCTGACTTAATATGAAGCTCAACGCTGAGGTCAAAGCTTTTCGGATGGGCAAGAATTACTGCCACCCTTGCCCCGAATAATCTGTTAATGCTGACGCAGGAAGCAATTTCCTCCTCCTGCTCGCTGTCAAGCATATCATCATTTGTAGCAACATATACCCTCATAACTCCCTTGACCTGTGAATCAATAACCGTACAGTCACGTATATAGTCAAGCTTCATAATAAGATTTTCAATAGAAGAAGCGTTAACTCCATTTTGCTGAATTTGATAATGTGACATTATCCTTTGTCTGAGACGCGAATCGCTTTCCTCATCCTTACCGCCCGACATTTCGTCAACATTTGTCACGCCCGAAACCGCAACGGGTGCATTTACCATAACGCAGACGGTACCGCTTTTTACATTATGACTTCTTCCGCTTTTCATTGCGGTAGCATCACAAAACACATAGGTTTCACCCGCCGGAATAACCGCCTGCTCGTCTGTTGAAAACTGAATAAAGGGGCTGTCTTCAAGCGAGCACACAGTGGATTTCGGAATTATGATATTTTCCTGTGAGGGTTCGTTTATATAAAACTTAAGCTTTCCCCTTGCATAGCTTGCAGGCTTTCTTGTTATACCCTTAAGTCTTGCGTGAAAGTCAAGATATTCACCGCTTGCCGTTTCGGCAAATGCCTGCTTCATGGTTTTGTTTTCAAGACAGGACAGTGCAAAAAGCTCACTTGCTACGCTCTCAAACCTTTTGTATGTCTCGCTTTCACTCCATAGTTTTTCGTCTGTCAACTGCTCATACTTTTCAACAAGATCGTCAAGTATTTCTTTGTAGCCGTATATCATATAAAAAGTCTGACCTCCTTTATTTTTCCGTTGATAAGAAGCTCTATCGCCATATAATCACCTTCTAAGCAGACATCGTAAACGTTTACTCCGTCGAGCTCGGCAAGCGCCGCAACTGCAGTCGAATAAAGCTCACGCCTTTTCATTTCAGCTGTGATATTGCTTCCGAAGTTTTTATTTGGGTAAAAGCTTCCTCTTTTTGTTTTAAGCGCTCTTTCAGCACTTTTATAAAGCTCATAGAAGGTGCAGCTTTCATTGCTACTCATTCGCTATCACCTCTCCGTTAAGAGTTATTTTGTTTGCCTTTATTTCAACCGTTCCGTCTGCACTGAGAAGAACGCTTACTCCAAAGGCGTTTGATATTCTGACCTCACCTTTTTTCAGCGAGGAATCCATAACAACACCGACTCCCGCCTTAACTCCCTCGCCTGAAACAATAAGCAGCTTTTCACCCGCAGGAAGCGAGTAGGAATAACCGTAAGGTGAAAATACGCTCAACTGCCTTTCGACAGAGGAGCCGACTGCCTCGATACCGCCTTTACCGCTTGCGGTCACGCTCTGTGCTTCGACAAACGGCTTTTGCTCCGAGCTTTTTAATTTATTACTAATCCACATAGGTAATCTCCTTTATGTCGATTTTTTCTCTGAAAAGAAGCTTCGTTCTGCTTCCCCTGCCGTCGCTTGTGTACTTCTTTTCGTACAGAATATATTCCTTGTTATTCTGATCGGAGGGATATTTTATGCCTGTGAAGAGTGCAATGTCAGCATACCCGTCAACCAAAAGCTCAAGGGTTTTATATTTTTCATATGATTTTTCAAGGTTACGCATTACTGTAAAGTCACGCTGAAGCTTTGGCAAAGAGCCGAGATTGATATATCTTTTTCTGTTTATCTTAAGCTCATCGCTTATACCTGCATATGCGTTTACACTGTAATCATGCTCAGCGCTGTCACGCTTGTAAACAACTGATGAAATCGGCTCGCTTCTGTTAATGACTTCGGTGGCTTCCAGGACTCTGAAATCATTAATATCAGCACTTTCCCCTTCAGCAAGCAGCATAATCTCGTTTTCCGGATTTACATATATTCTCGACCCTGTAAACAGGTTTACGAAATTATTGACCGCGCCAAAGCAGGAGCTTCCTTTTTGCACTTCATATAGTGCGTCACACGAAATATCCGGTAGTTTGTCAGTAAAGCCAAGCTCCTTTGCATATATGCTGAAAAGAAAAGATGCCGTAGGATTAAAATATGTAAAAGGTTTTGCTTCGTTATCAAGAAGAAGGGAGGCTGATGAACGGGCGTAGATATAATACCTGTTTTTATCTTCAAGTGAAGTTTTCTTCATAAGGTCGCAAAAGCCGTTAAAAATCAGCTTGTCGCCGTCATATACCTTAACGGAATCTACCTCGCCGAGATTTTCTTTATCAGTAAAGCTTACCGAAATGTATGAGCAGGCAGCGTCCGCATCATCACCGAAGGTGAGCTGTGAAACGCCCTCAAGCTCCTTTGAAACTTCGTCAATCGTTTTTATTACTATTCTCACCTTATTACCACCCTGTCATTTTCATTGATTTCAAACGGTGAAACAAAGGAGTTAAGCTCCTCCAGCGCATCAACCGTAATATTACATCTGTGCGCAATGTCAAAGGCGTTTTCGCCTTCAAGTGCATAAGTGTATTTCAGCCTTGCTTCATACCTTCTGCTGTTACAGTCCTCTGTAAATTCAGCACTATAGCATATCTCATCTTTACCGCTGTCACGCCTGTATGAAAAAGAGGTCAGATACGCCATAACGGGAGGTGCTCCGGGTGAAAAAAGCCATCCGCTTTTCCCGTCGCTCATAAGGTTTTTCATCGAAAGGCACCATTTTTCACCGCCGTCATACAAAACGCCTGAAGCCTTGATTACGGTAGGCTCTTCGCATATACCCGACACAGCGGTTTTGCCGGCAATAACGCCGGACTGAGAAACCTGCCTTCCCGAATTTATTTCAAGGTGCGACGGATTCTTGAGAAACTGCAGATTTTTATATTTCATAATCATATCACTCACCTCCGAGTGAGCTGTCGTATCTTTTCCTGTCAAGGCGGATAAGCTCGCTTAGCTGTTCCGCATTTTCAATTTGTTCATTCATTATCCCCGCCTCCGAAATCAATAATATTTTTTATAGTCACCGACGTTTTGAGAACATAAGCCGATAGCAGCTTGTCGGGCGTAATCGCATCGGCGCTCACGCCCGTAATATTAAAGCCCTCTGCCGCTATGCAAATATCGGAAAAGGTATTAATTGCAACATCACACGACATTGAAAGCGGAATAAATATATCGGCAAAAAGCGTGATACCGCCGTCCTTTTCATCAGAATCCAGAAAAGGTTCTCCTGCCTGAACGCCCATAACGCCGACTGCAATCGTCTTTTTCTCAAGCCTTGCAGGACACTTTCTGTTCGGATAAGCGCGGATAATATCACAGTCGTCAAAAAGTCCGCTTCCTTTAATAACGGAGATAAACTGCTCCGCAAGTGAGTTAATCTGAGTTTTCATCGCTATCACCGACCTTTCTCAGTATTCCGGTATAATAAAGCACCGAATCGCCTTCGCTCACTGCGTCCTTGCAGCGAAATTCGTATACCTCGCTTCCAAGCGTAAGTGTTGCAGTTTCGCTCAGCGTTTTTATATTATAGTTTGAAGGCCCGATATAAAGATAATATTCAGCGTTCACGCTTCCAAGCTCTGTCAACGTGCTTTCAAAATTTGAGCTTTTCTTTCTCCAAAGATGCTGAATAACCGCACGAAACGGCATTGAGCTCCATTCTCCGTCGTGAAGATAAACGGTGTTTCCGATTGTTTTTAACTGGCGTTTTATTATCAATGCCTTGTCCATATCACACCGCCTTAAACGAAAAGGTATTGTCGGGTATTATTCCGTCGCAGGCTGTACGTGCGTCATTGAGAAGCTTTTCAGCCTGCTCAAGACAGGAGGCGGCGTTTTTTGAAAACGAAACGTCCCCTGCCTTGAATGAGGAAACATAATCTGCGCCCATTGACTCAACAAGCCTTAACTCATACAAAGCCCTTGCGGCACAGTAGAAAATCACATTTTCAAGAGAAAGTGCTTCCTCCCCGACCTGTGATGCAATACAGTCCACAGCATTTTTAACAAAGCCGTCATAGTCGAGCTTCCCGCCCTCTTCATAATCGCCGGCAAGAAGCATAATAAGCTTGTCCTTTACTTTGCTGTAATCCGTCATGCAATCACCTCTTATTCATTTGCAAGAATTGCTGCTGCGTCCTTAAAAATAGGTGCGAAACCGACTATTGTTGAAATTGCGGCTCTTTCAAACTGATGGTCGATGAGCTTATCAAACTCCGTCATAACTC
>DLBD01000147.1 GCA_002494125.1 Ruminococcaceae bacterium UBA7030
ATAACCTCGCAGTTGTTGTAGTTTTCCTTGAGCCACGGAATGATGATAGATGTGTCAAGCCCGCCTGAGTATGCAAGTACTACTTTTTTAATATCCTTCTTGTTCATTGTTATATCTCCTTTTACATTATTAACAATAATTCATCATTTTCATTTTTTATTATTCATTTTCTTGTGTTGTCGATTATACAACAATATTTGCATATATGCAATAGTTTTCGCTTATTTTTGTATAAATATTCAAAAAATATTCATTTTAGCCACTTCTTTTGTATATTTTCACACTTGTTTACATTCAGCTGCTATATATTATATGATGAAAATAAATAGTAATTATTATATTCCTAAATTACCGGCTTTCGATGGAATTTATAAAAGAATTAACGGTGAAATGAAAATTAAAAAATACAAAGATAATGAACATAATTCAAAATATGTAAATTAAACTACTGCCGCAAACACCTTGTACCATTATCTCAAATGTAAACATTTTGTAAACATTTTTCAAAATTTTCTTTTCGATTTTTATTGACACCGCTTTATTTATATGATATTATTTAAGCGTATAAAAATAGTAAATGGGTAATTTATACCCATTTGTGTAGAATGTTTTAACTCGAAGCGTTTTGCCGAGGGCGATGTCAGGTCAGGGACTAAGCTTTCAATCGCATTATCACCTTCTTGTTAAAGCAAATTTGTTAGGAGGAATCATTATGAAGACAAAACTTTCTACAAAATTCATTTCTGTGATTTTGTCAGTGTTAATGGTAGTTACGGCTGTTCCTATGTCCGTGTTTGCTACTGCTAACGACGATGCGGCTGTTACAGCAGTTAGGACTCAGATGACTGCTTTTGAAACCGCTATTGCTGACGCAACTCACACTTATACAAATATTTTACCTGCGTATAACGCATATGTTAACTGTCAGAAGGCTATTGACGCTTATCAGTACGGCGGCAACACCTCTGCTCTTAACGGCGTAGCTTCTGCTCTTCAGACAGCTATGAATAATATGGGCGAATACGACAGCACACCGGATATCACTTCAAAGATACCTACATTTGCTAATTCAACAGAAAGTGATATGAGAGGTTATGTCGGTCCGGGACAACCGCTTAACAATATCCTTCATACAGGTCAGGCTACATTGATTACCGGCGGAACTCTTCAGAACGCACACGTTGATATTTATTATTACAACAATACCGTTCTTCTTTACGACGGTTCAACCACCGCAGCAATGCCTGTATTCTTCAAAGCATATGTTGATGCAAAGAAGAATAGATATGTTTATTCCGTTTATCCTGTAAGCGAGCTTTCTGTTGTTACCTCTGACAGCGGTAACCTTGACTTTGATGTTCTTCAGTTTAATACCTACTGGCGTGCAGGTGATACCGGCAACAGCAGCACTGCTAATGTAGATTGGAACTGGAACTGGTGGAGTAATACTTATACTCCTGCATACAGCCATGATACAGGTAATGTATATCAGAGCAAGAATACAGCGGGTCACCGTTCACAGAAGCTTGACTATACAACTAACTGGATCGGTTCATACAATGGTCACTATGAGAGAACAGGTGCAAACGCTCTTACAGTTGTAAGCGCTCCTGCAGATTACGGTGCAGAGTACAAGCCTAACTGGTATGTATCAACCGGTGACTCTGCTAACTCCGCAAACGACGTAACCGTATATAACGGCGAGGATAACGCAACAATCAAGGTTGTAAACTATAAGACTCTTGCTGACAATATCGCAACATATTACGGCAACCTTCGTGCTATTTCCATGAGCAATTACAAGGAGGGCGGTCTTTCAAATCTTATCTCAAAGATTGACGCTGCAACCTCATACGACGTAACTGCAAACTTTACAAGCGGCGACGGTTTCACTACAACTGTAGCTGAAATGAAGACTCTTGTTTCTAACATGAAAGAGGCTAACCGTACCGTATCAAACTATAAGGACAGCACATCATACGCAAACCTTCGTTCTGCTGTAACTCCTGCAATTATCAACCAGGGTGAGCAGGGCAACACAGGTTATACAACTGATTCATGGGCTAAGTTTGAAACAGCATACACCGCTGTAAAGACTATCTTTGCAAACGTTCTTTCAAACGGCTATACTTACACAGAGTCAACAAGCGATATGGACGGTATGACATATGCAACCGCTCTTCCGTATTACTACAATGCTCTCGTAACTAATGTTGAGTACGAGGACACTTCGGCTCTTATGGCTGCTCTTGAAACCTTCGACGTTCTTGACAGCACATACTTCACATCTGCTTCTTATTCAAGCGTTAAGGATCAGCTTGACGCTATCAAGATTGCGGTATGGGGTTCGCTTGCTAACTACGGTGTAACAACTGCCGGTCCTGAAAAATCAGACGAAGCTGCTGCAATGATTGCTCAGTATGCTTCAGACGTACCGACAATTATGCGTGCTCTTCGTATCAGCCCTGATGCTGTTGCAAAGGGTAACGGCTTCTCAATGTCGCTTAACAGCGCTGTAGGCTGGCAGGTAAGCAACGTTGCAGACAACGGTATGCCTAAGTATTCAAACTATGCTGATTTCACAACAGCTCAGCAGAACCTTTCTGCTTACGGCGACCTTATCGCAAGAACACCGTTTACCGACTTTGCTACTCAGTATGCTGAATATGTAACAGAGGTTGGTAAGGTTAACACAGCTTATAAGAACCTTCGTTACACATTCTTCGGTATCGACGACGGTGCTGTTGCAAATATGGGTTCAACCACAACGATGAGCGATATGACTCATACTCACGGCAGATATACCGTGACTCTTACACCTTCATATACAAGCTCTGCAACTCTCATTAAGATGAATCACGAAGCTACAACCGCAGACTTCGGTTATTTCTATCTTAAGAATAAGATTTACAATGATGGAGATAATATTAAAGATAACAACGGTATCGACAGTATTTCTATCAATGCTTCATACAGTTCTGTAAATGAGATTAACTCAGCGACAGCAACTTCAACTCCTAACGCAGTAGATAATGCGCAGTCAAACTATCCGGGTCTTCTTGCTTCAGGCGGTTTCTCTGTTCACAACTTCGGTGTTGAAGAAACAAACGGTGTTCAAAACTCCTTCTTCGCAAGAATGGACGGCGATGAATATGTTTACGATGTTAATTCACCGAATTATGATATAGTATTTGGTACGTCAAACGGTGCAAAAGCTAACCCGGCTATCTATTCTGTAAATATTAAAGAAGGTGCACAAAAGCAGGATGCTTATATCACATACAAGGCAAATTTTGCTGTTGACCTTCCTGCTTCAACTGCAGTAACAGGCGGTAATTTCACCACCTCAACAGGTCCGAGCACATATGACCTTACTTATACAAACGCTAAGTTCGGTGCTTTCTATGTCTGGAATTCACAGCCATCTCTTGCATATGCAGGTTACGGTTCAGCTGTTTCAGAAGACACCTTCAATATTTCAGTTCACGTAATTGACGCTTCAAACCTTGTTGACCTTTACAGCTACATCAGCGCTTGGCTTGAGCAGACTGACGCTAACGGCTTCACAAACGCTCAGAAGTATGACGGCGTAACAGGTACAAACGGTATTAACCAGAGACTTGCAGAGGCTTCAGACGAGCTTGATATTACTCATCTTACAACATCTGCAATCGAAACAAGACTTACACAGAGATATAACAATCTTCTTAAGGCTTGGAACGCAAAGACGCTCAAGACCTTCACAGTAGACTTTATCTACAACGTTGATGCAACTCATACAACAACTGAAAGCATCACTGTGAACTATGGTGAAACACTTACTGATTATGCATCACAGGTTAGTGCTATCGTTGCAAATGCACAGGCATCAGAGTACTCAGAAGGCATTTACAAGTACACCTTCAAGGGCTGGCAGGATGAAGACAGCCTTGATATGACAGAGCACATCACCTTCAACGACACTCATACAGCAGTTTATAATCAGGAGCTCGGTCTTGCCGACTTCACGACATATAACGCTAACAGAGCAGAGCTTGAAGGAAAGCTTGCAGACAACCGCTACACAGTTGCTCAGCTTGCTTCAGTAAACGCTCTTATTAATGGTGATAAGTATTATTATTATACTGATGCTCAAAAGGCAGAAACAACTGCTGCAGAGCAGACAGATATTACTGCTGCAGCTGCTGCAATCAAGGCAATGTCAGACGCACTTGTTGAGGTTAAGTACAGCTCTGATACAATTTCAAACGCAGAGTATATCAGCAAGGCTCTTCAGTATGATAAGGATGAGTACACAGTAAACTTTGTATACCTTCAGGATCAGACAGTAGGTAATGATTCTTACGTAGGTTATATTTATGATGCATCACAGATTGACCAGGCTATGAGAGATGCTCTCAACGGCAAGGTTAATAACAGCTATAAAGTATATGTAAACGGTGTAGAAAGTGCACAGTCTTACCCATACGGTACAGCACTCAAGGTTAACCTTGACGGCACAATCGAGGTTGTTGATACTGTTGAGCCTGATAATTCAAAGGGCGCTGCAGCTGCTTGGTACTATTGCTACTCGGCACCTTCAACCGATAATGCAAAGACTGCTTCAAAGTATTATTCAACGGCTCCTTCCTTCAGCTTCTATGTTCAGGGTAACACCTACATTGAATCAGTAGCAAGTGAAGAAACTGATGATACATTCCCGATTACATTCGCTGCAAACCTCAACGGCACAAGAACAAAGACCTTCGCTGCTTCTTATGCAGACGCTGCTACAGGCGAGGTTATAAATGTTCCTGAAATGCCTTGTTATGCAGGCTATGTATACAGCGGAACATATACAATCCAGTCCGATGATCCGGATGCAACGTACTTTGAGGAAGAGGGCGTATGGTATGCAACCGCTGTTATGACTGTTGTATTTGATTATGAGGTTGAGCCTCATAAGGACGACGCTTATGACGTTGCAGTTGTATTTGCCGACTTAGGCGACCTTTATATGCTCAGTGATTATGCTGAATATGTTGACATTTTAGGCGTTGAGCCTTCAGCGGATCTTGCTGAAAAACTTAAGACTTCATTTGATTACAATGAAAAGGTACAGTTCATTACAGAAGAGTTCACAGACGCTGTTTCAGAAAATCTCTTCGGCGAACCGATTTACTGCTATGCAGTTGTAAGTGATGCAGATGCATACGCTGCAGACGAGAATTTCTCAGGTGTCGGAGTTGATTATACGCTTACTCCTCTCACTTATGAAAACGAGTATCTCTTCTATGCATATCAGCAGCTTTACATTGTACCGCTTACTGAAAATCAGTATATGGAAGTATTCAACTATGAGGTTGAAGACATTACAATATCACACCGTGACAGCGTAGTTCCTGTTTACAACACAAGCGGCGCAGTTGAGAAGTTCTCACTTGTTGCTTCATTCGCTGCAGGTAATGAAGATGTATCCGTTGTTGAATACGGTTATCTCTTCACATCTGACACAACAACAACGGCTGACGACCTCACACTTGAAAAGGTTGGCACAAACGGCGTTGCTCGTATGAAGTCAACAAAGCTTACATGCGGTAATCAGTTTGTTGTAAATATCAAGAACCCTGCAAGAACGGTTGAGTTCAACTATGTTGCTTATGTAACATATAAGGATGGTACAGGCGCTACAACAACTGTATACTCACCGGTTATCAACGGTTCAAACACATTTTAACGGAAGGAGGATTAATTACTTATGAAAAAAGTTTATGAAGAACCAGAGCTTGAAATTCGTAATTATGTCCTTCCTCCAAGAGATATAATTATGACGTCTGATGATCCGGACCTCGACGACGGTCCCGACTTCAACTATTTCGATTAATTAAAATAAAGATGCCTTTCGGAGAAATCCGGAAGGCATCTTTTTTGCTTAAAAGTTTGTAGGAATTTTATAAACTCTTTATTAATAAGAATAATATTAATTTGACTTATTATAATTTATATATTATTATAATATTGACTAATTATATCATAATATTTAACTGACGAAGGGGAAAGTGCGGCATGAATATTCTTATCGTCGGTCTTGGACTTATCGGTGCAAGCCTTGCAAAAACTCTTAAGAAGAATACAAACCATACAGTCTACGGCTGGAACAGAACACAAACTGTCACCAAACGTGCGCTTGAGGAGGGCGTAATCGACAAAACGGGAACTCTTGAAGAGATTGTCCCTAAAGCCGATGTCACAATCGTAAACTTTTATCCTGAGGCAATACCTCAGTTTATCAAGGATAACAGACATCTTTTTAAGAAAAACAGCATTGTTACTGATTCCTGCGGAATTAAAACAAAGATTTGCCGTGAGCTTGAAAATGAGAATTTTGATTTCTATTTTATCGGTGCTCACCCTATGGCAGGACGTGAGGTCAGCGGCTATGACAACTCGCTTGCTACGCTGTTTGACAACGCATCGTTTATTTGTACTCCGTATGAAAACACTCCGAGAAATAAGACTGATGCTCTTGTCGGACTTGCGCAGGAGATGGGCTTTGCAAGAACGGTTGTAACAAACCCCGAGCACCATGACGAGATGATTGCCTTCACCTCGCAGATTGCGCACGTTCTTGCCTGCTCCTATGTTCTTTCACCGCTTGCTCCTCAGCATGCCGGCTATTCTGCAGGCAGCTACCGTGATGTAAGCCGTGTTGCAAGAATTAATGCAGAGATGTGGACAGAGCTGTTTATTGACAATAAGGACGCACTTGTTCGTGAGATTGACGACCTTGTTTCAAATCTTATGAAATTTAAGTATTGTATTGTAAACGGCGACGGCCCGGAGCTTAAAGCGTTAATGGAAAAGGGCAATAGGATAAAAGAGGAAATCGGCTAATGAAAAAGGTTAAAATTTCCCCGTCCTCACTATGCGGTACGGTTTCGGCTCCACCATCTAAATCAGCTGCCCACAGAGCGCTTATATGCTCTTTTCTGTCAGGCGGCGGTAGTGTTGAACCGATAATAGATTCTAATGATATGCGTGCCACAGTCGGTGTGATAGAGGCGCTGAAGAATAACGGCAAGGTGTTAAACTGCATCGAAAGCGGTTCAACCCTTCGCTTTATGATACCCATTGCGGCCGCGCTTGGCAAAAGCGTTATCTTCACTGGCGAAGGAAGACTTCCAAACAGGCCTGTCGGCGAATACCTTGACCTTCTTCCGAAAAACGGTGTTAGCGTAATAAGCAACGGCGGCTTGCCGCTTGAGATTTCAGGCACTCTTAAAAACGGTACTTACGAGGTTTCGGGAGATGTGAGCAGTCAGTACATAACAGGACTTCTTCTTGCTCTTGCAACGCTGGATGGCGACAGCGCTGTTGTTCTTAAAACCGAGCTTAAGTCAAAGCCTTATGTTGATATGACTGTTAAGATTATGGCGGACTACGGAGTTAAGGTTTTTGAAACCGATTTTGGCTATCTTATCCACGGCGGTCAAAAATTCAAAATTCAAAACTATACTGTTGAAGGCGATTGGTCGCAGGCGGCGTTTTTCCTTACGGCAGGTGCTGTAAGCGGTGACGTAACCGTGAACGGTCTTGATATGAACAGTACTCAGGGCGATAAAAAAATCATTGATATATTAAAAGCTTTCGGCGCTGATGTTACGGTAAGTGAAAACAGCGTAAGAGTTAAGAAAAGCAGTTTGTCTGCCAATAATATTGATGCGACAGATATTCCCGATCTTGTACCGATTATTTCAGTTCTTGCTGCAAATTCGAGCGGAACAAGCGTAATAAGCGGTGTTGAAAGACTGAGATATAAGGAGTCGGACAGAATTAAAAGCATTCGTGAAAATCTCGAACTTCTCGGTATCAAAACAAAAGAAACTAAAAACAGCATTGAAATTACAGGCGGCAAAATGAACGGCGCTTGTCTGAGAGGCTTTAATGACCACAGAATCGTTATGGCGTTTTCGATTGCGGGGCTTGTCTGCAGCGGCGAAATATCCATTGACGACTATGAAAGTATAAATAAATCATACCCCTCATTTTTTGAGGATTATAAAAGTCTGGGAGGTGTTGCGGATGTCATCGGTAATCGGTAATAAAATTAAGCTTTCGGTATTCGGCGAAAGTCACGGTAAGGCTATCGGCTGTGTTATCGACTCGCTTCCTGCCGGCGTCAAGCTTGATATGGAAAAGATTTATCTTGATATGTCAAGACGTGCTCCGGGTAAGGATAAGACGGCTACACCAAGGCTTGAAAAGGATATACCCGTAATTATTTCGGGTGTTCTTGAAGGTGTAACTACGGGCGCGCCGCTTGCAATGATTATTGAAAATACAAACACTAAAAGCGGTGACTACAGCGATATTGCAACCACACCACGCCCATCACACAGCGATTATCCGGCATATGTAAAATATGGCGGAAACAATGATATAAGAGGCGGCGGACATTTCAGCGGAAGGCTTACTGCACCGCTTGTTTTTGCAGGCGCTGTTGCAAAGCAGGTGCTTGAGCAAAAGGGTATTACGGTCGGCGCTCACATATCAAAAATCGGTAAAGCGGCAGACGAGCATTTTGATATGAACAACATCGACAAAGAGCTTCTTGAAAGCCTCACGTCAAAAGCCTTTTCGGTTATTTCACCTGACGCCGAAATAGCAATGCGAAATGAAATTGAATGTGCAAGACTTAGTCTTGACAGCGTTGGCGGAGAAATTGAATGTGCAGTTATCGGCTTACCTGTCGGTGCAGGCTCAAATATGTTTTCAAGTGTTGAAGGCGAGCTTTCAAAAATCCTTTTTGGCGTTCCTGCAGTTAAGGGCGTTGAGTTTGGTGCAGGCTTTGACTTTTGCGAAATGCTTGGCTCACAGGCGAACGACGCCTACTGCATTGAAGAAGGAAAAGTAAAAACCGTTACAAATAATAATGGCGGTGTGCTTGGCGGTATGACAACCGGCGCTCCGCTTGTTTTCAGGGTGGCAATTAAGCCCACGCCTTCAATAGCAAAACCACAAAAAAGCGTTGACCTTAACACAATGGAGGAAAAAACGCTTGAAATAAAGGGAAGACACGATCCCTGTATTGTTCCGAGAGCAGTTGCTGTTATAGAGTCTGCGGCGGCTTTTGCACTGCTTGATATTTTATCCTGATTAAAAAAGGTACAAACTATGGATTTATTACAACTCAGAAAAGAAATCGACGATATAGATGAAGAGCTTATTCCGCTTCTTGTAAAAAGAATGAATATTGCCGAGCAGGTTGCTGAATATAAAGCAGAAAGGAATATGCCTGTTCTCAACGAAAAAAGGGAACAGGAAATCCTTGACGATGTTGAGGCAAAGTGCGGCGATAAAGGAGATATTATTAAAACAATTTTTTCTGCTACTATGGACGCCTCGCGTGCGATTCAACACAAGATTATCGGAGGCGGCGATTCACTTCGCTCCCTTATTCAAAGCTCGTTTATCGACGGTGAGCTTTATACAGACGGCTTTATTGCCTGTCAGGGTGTTGAGGGTGCGTACAGCGGTATAACCTCTAACAAGCTTTTCCCAAAAACGCCTGTAAAGTTTTATAAGGCGTTTGAGGACGTGTTCGAGGCTGTTGACAAAGGTGATGCAAAGTTCGGTATTATCCCGGTTGAAAATTCAACTGCGGGTTCCGTTCACGAATCGTACGACCTTATAATGAAATACAGGTTTTATGTTGTCGGCGCATATGATTTAAGAATTGACCACTGCCTTTGCGCAAAGCCGGATACAAAGTATGAAAAAATCAAAAATGTCTATTCACATCCTCAGGCTCTTGCACAGTGTAATAATTTCCTTAAAAATTTCGATTTTACAGGCGTAAACTTTTCAAACACTGCTGCTGCGGCAAAGTTCGTTTCCGAATCAAAAAAGGACGATGTTGCGGTTATCTGTTCTGAAAAGGCAGCAAAAAAATACGGCTTAAAGGTTATAAAGAGAAATATTCAGAATACCGTTATTAACAAGACGAGATTTATCGTAATCTCAAAAAAGCTTCTTATAAGCGAAAACGCAAATAAGATTTCTCTTATCTTTACAGTCCCTCATGAAACGGGTAAGCTTTACCGTATCCTCGGCAGGTTTTCAATGGCAGGTCTTAACCTTACAAAACTTGAAAGCCGACCTATTGAAAACGGAAACTTCAGTTATTATTTTTATGCGGACATACTCGGTAATGTTCGTGATGAAAGCACTCTTGATTTGATTTGTGCTTTAAGCGAGGAGCTTCCTCACTATAACTTTTTAGGTAACTACTACGAAGAAATATAGACTTTGGAGATGTTATTTTGAAACAGCAAAAAAGGCATCGAACAAGCTTCTTTTCAGTCATAATCCTTGTGGCTATGACAGCGCTTCTGGTCTTTTTGGTAATTGTACTGAAAAATCACGAAAGCCTTGAAATCAGGTTTAATGCGCTTATACGATATCTTGAAAATATCGACCGCGCTATTACCCAGCTTGATTCAAATGTTGAAATCTTAATATGTATTTTTGCCCTGTATATTGCAAAGTGCCAGCTTCCGATACCAATGGGATTTCTATGCGTGATATCAGGCGTTGTGTTCCCGATAACGCAGGCGATAATTATTAACATTGTCTTTTCGGTATTCTTTTTCTCCGTTAAGTATTGGGAGGGAATATTTATCGGCGGCGGCTGGACTGGTATGATACTCGGTATAAAAAAGCTTAAATTCCTGCGGGAATGGATTGAGTTTAAGGGAACCGGTAACCCCTATGTCCTTTTTGTTTCAAGGCTGGTGCCGTCAATCCCGCTTGGTATGGTGTCAAAGTATTACGGCTCAATGCGTTATGACTTTGTTTATTACACCTGTCTTAGTATCCTTGGTTTTGCGCCGAGACTTTATATGTATACAACAATCGGTAATGCGATTTACAATCCGTTTTCGGCGAGATTTATCACAATGCTTATAGCAATAGTAGCATTTACAGGTATATCAATCTTTTTGTTTAATATCTTTTTCGGGATAAAATCAAAGCAGATGAATCAGACGCTTCTGATTTATTCCCAAAAAGAAAAATATAGAATAGTATTATAGTTTAAGGAGAATATTTATGAAAGCAAGTGAATTAATCAAAGCCGTTGAAAGCGGTGAGATGAACGAAAATCTCAAAAGAATTTATGTAAATGATAAGGCTGTTGAATATCAGCGTGAAAGATATATACGTGTTCTTAAAAACTTTATAAAGATGTTCGGAGATGACAGAGATGTTATTGCTGTCAGCGCACCGGGAAGAACAGAGGTTTGCGGAAACCATACCGACCATAACAACGGAAAGGTGCTTGCAGCTTCAATAAACCTTGATGCAATCGCTGTTTGCGCCAAAAGAGATGACAAGGTTATTTGTGAAAAGTCAGAGGGCCACGCAATAAATAATGTCGACATCTCAGACCTCACTCCGAGAGAGTCGGAATACGGTAAATCAGGCTCAATGGTAAAGGGTGTTGTTGCAAGACTTCACGACCTCGGTTATGAAATCGGCGGCTTTGATGCCTGCACAACAAGCGATGTTATGGGCGGCTCGGGACTTTCCTCATCAGCTGCTTTCGAGGTTCTTCTCGGCAATATTATTTCTTATCTTTATAATGACGGAAAGATTGATGCGGTAACCATTGCAAAGGCTTCACAGTACAGCGAAAACGTTTTCTTCGGCAAGCCTTCGGGACTTCTTGACCAGATGGCGTCATCAGTCGGCACCTTCGTTACAATAGATTTCAAGAGCACTAAAGAGCCTGTTATCAAAAAGGTGGACTACGATTTTTCAAAGTCAGGTTACAGCCTTTGCATAGTTGATACACACGGCAATCACAGCGACCTCACAGACGACTATGCGGCAGTTAGGTCGGAGATGGAGGCGGTTGCAAAGGCAATGGGAAAAACTGTTCTTCGTGAGATTGATGAGGCAGATTTCTTTGCAGCAGTTCCTTCTCTTACAAAGAAGGTTAACGATCGTGCAATCCTTCGTGCAACCCATTTTTATAATGAAAACAAAAGAGTTGACAAGGCGGTATCAGCCCTTGAAAACAATGACTTTGAAAGCTTTAAGGAGGTTATTATCTCCTCGGGTCTTTCTTCTTTCCTCTATAATCAGAATGTATACACTCCGCATAATCCGACTGAACAGAAGCTTTCACTTGCTCTTTGCATCAGTCAGCAGCTTTTAGAAGGCAAGGGTGCATGGAGAGTACATGGCGGCGGTTTTGCAGGAACCATTCAGGCGTTCGTGCCAAACGATATGCTTGATACATACAAAAATGAGATGGACGCAGTATTCGGCGAAGGCTCTTGCCATGTTCTCATTATTCGCCCTGTAGGCGGCACAAGAGTGATGTAAGCATTGAAAGAGGATGAATATGAAATTTGTTTTTATTGTTAACCCTATTGCAGGTAATGATAACAAGGCGAGAATTTTTGCAAGAATTAAATCTACATTCCGCCAAATTGATGACGAAATGATAATTGAGGAAACCAAGTGTCAGGGTGATGCAAAAAGAATTGCGCTTGAATACTCGCAGCAGTATGGCGGCAACTGTATTATCGTTTCCTGCGGCGGCGACGGAACTGTTCACGAAATTGCAAACGGACTTGCAGGCAGCGATACTCCTATGCTTATCCTTCCGCTTGGTACCGGTAACGATTTTGCAAAGAAAGTTTACGGCACGAAAAAGATTAATGTTGAAAACGTTATAAAGGCATTCGGCTTTTATAACGGAAAAATAAAGTATGATATAAAGCCGATTGACCTTATCGACTATAATGGGGAAAAGTGCATTAACGTTATGTCCTTCGGGCTTGATACTCTTGTTGAGACTATTGGCAAAAAACTCGCTGATAAAGCGCCGTTTCTCGGCCATAACGCTTATAACCTCGGTATTGTTCCCGTTATTATGAAACCGCTTCATTATTCAATCAGCTATGATATAAACTGCATTGATAAAAAGACAGGCGAGAGCTTTAATTATAAAAGCGACAATAAGGATTACGCCCTTTTTGCAATTTGTAATGCAAGCTATTACGGCGGCGGCTTTATGCCTGCTCCTGATGCACTTCTTGACGACGGCAAGCTTGATTTTGTGCTTGTCAAGGGACTTTCACTTGTAAAGGCGCTTCCGCTTATATCAAAGTATTCCGAAGGCAAGGTTAATTCAGACGCTTTTCCCGATGTAATTGAGGACGGTTATGCCGTGTCAGGCAGAGTCTGGATGGAGGATGGTTCACCCCTCCTCGGAAACTGCGACGGCGAAAACTTTGATTACAGCGAGGTAAATTTCAAGGTTGAAAACAAAGCGCTCAAATTGTGCGTGATAAAAGATTGATATGAAAAAAGCAGTTAAATTATTTTTATCGGTTATAATATGTATAGTGCTCACGGCAGGTATAGCCGTGGGTGCTTTCTTCCTGTTTTACACACCGAGCCTGACAGCCGATTTCTCACAAAAAAACGGCGAGGTTTCAAGCCGTGCGTCAGGATATCTTTACGGACTGGCACAGCCCGGAGTTCCTTCGGAAAATATGGTCGAAAGCCTTGATATTTCGACTGTTGCGCAAAAGGTTCCCGGCGGCTTGCAGCATCCGATAGGTGATATGGACAATGTGTACCCGCTTCTTGAAAATACAGACTATGATGTTGTATATCTTCAGGATGCGTATTCGACTTGGTATTACGACCATGAAAATATTGAAAAAATGCGAAAAGACGGTACGTACGACTGGAAGAAGTATCTGGAAGACGATTATCTTCCTAAGGTAAAATCTTCGGTTGAAAGTCTTAAATCAGCGCCTTATTCAGACAAACTGGTTTACTGCATATATAATGAGTGTGATAACGGACTTTGGTTTGGCGAAACTGTTGAGGATGACAGCGAGCTCGGCTTTTGGTGCGCATATAACGAGGTTGGCAGCGCAAACTTTTTTGATGCGTGGAAGATTACATACGACTATGTTAAATCACTCAATCCCGACGCACTGATAGGCGGTCCCGGATTTTACGAATATAACAGCGATAAAATGGCGCAGTTTATGTCGTTTTGCGCTGATAACGACTGTATTCCGGACGTGATTATTTACCATGAGTTAAACGACTATTCGATATATTTCTGGCAGCAGCATGTTCAAAATTACAGGCAGATGGAAAAGGAACTTGTATCCAAGGAGCTTCCCATAATTGTGACCGAGTACGGAAGAATGTGTGATACGGGACTGCCCGGAAAAATGGTGCAGTACATAACACAGATTGAAACAAGCGGTGTTTACGGTGACGTTGCATACTGGCGCCTCGCGAACAATCTTTGTGATACTGCGGCGGACGATAATATGCCTAATGCAAACTGGTGGCTCTACCGCTGGTATGCGGATATGGAAGGTAGCCTGATTTCATCACAGTACAGAGATCTTTTCAACTCTAATTTTGAAAATGCCTATATCAAACGCAAAGCTGAATATACCTCACAGGGCTTTATGGGCATTGTTTCCATGACTGAAAGCGAAGACAGAATTGATATTATATGCGGCGGTGGCGAGGGCGATGTAACCGTAAAACTTAAAAACCTTGATGAAACATCACTATGTAAAGAGAACGTAGTGATCAGGGTCGAGGAGGTATTATATAAAGGTCTTGAAGGCGCTGTAACGGCACCGCTTTGTCGCAGCTTCGAATACAAAACTCTCCGTAAAAGCGAAAGCATAAAAATCAATGATACCGAAAAGGGAAACGCCTATCATATAGTTATCGAAAAAACCGGGTTGACAGGCGAAAATTTCGATTATAATAACAACGGATATGTAAAGCGTTATGAGTTTGAAAACGGCGAGCTTCTCAAAAATGCCTATACCTACGACAGTGCCTATGCAACGACAGGTGAAATTAACGGTATGGTCGGCGGTATGGAAAATGAAGGTGACGGCGTAAGGCTCACCTTCGAGGTTCCTGACGACGACACATACAATATCGACATTGTTTACGGAAATGCAAACGACGGTGCCTTCGACGAGAACGGCAGGCAGAATTCCGACGACAGAACAACGGCATATACTGTTATGACGCTCGACGGAGAAAAAACCACAATCGGCTTAGATAGCACCATCAAAAGCGAATTTACAAACTGCTACACCCTCGAAAGCCTTGAGCTTTCAAAGGGCGAGCATACTATCTCATTTGAGCATAGCGAGGGCACATATGTCCTTGATTCGATGATTGTCAGCACCAACGCATATTGCGATAAAATCAGTTGTATGTATGACGATGACAGAAGTTCTGAGGGTAATTATGCTTATCTTGCAGTTGTAGAAAACGACGGTTACTATAATATTTACTCCGAAACAGTTAATTTCAATTCGGTTATATTAAACGGTTATAAAATTGATGGCGTAACCGATAACGATTATTACCTGAGGCGAGGAGTTAATTTCATAGAATTCGAATGTGACGAAAAACCGCTTGACCTCTTTTTCAGTCAAAGCGATAATGAAAAGCTTAACACAATAAAGCTTTCAGACCCTACGCTTTCAGGCGGTGCAATTACAAAATTCAGCACAGCGCTTGACAGTTATTACATAGACGGAATTTCAAGCGACGGCGGCAGCGCTCAATATACGCTTAATGCCGATGAACAGGGCGTTTACGCATTTACCGTCTGCTATTCAAATAACGAAGAGGGCGGCTATCACGACTATAATGTTGACCTTATTGAAAGGTATGTGACAGTCGATATCAACGGCGAAAGTACAGAAGTTTTTTGCAGAAATACTTACGACTGGGATAAGTACAAAACAGTCACGTTTTATGCAAAACTTAACAGCGGCGAAAATACTGTTACTCTTTATAATGACGGCGCATATAAATTTAATAATCAAACTGCTTATGCTCCTTATATTTCCACCGTTTATGTAAGCGATGCGGCGTTATAGTTTTATCACAAAATAAAAACTCCTTCATAGAATGTACTGAAGTCAAGGCTTTTGCCTGCTTAAATTCATTCTGTAAGGAGTTTTATTATGCCCAATAATCCTATTATTGACACCGACGAAAAAAGACTTCGTGAAAGTGTCTGCATAGATACAAAGCGTATCTTTGACAGCTGTGTCAGCAAGGACTGTCTGGAGGATTTGCGAGTTGCTTTTTCGCCTGTAAATCAGCGCCTTATCGACGACGCAGTAACTATTAAGACAAGAGATTGCACTCTTGCCGAATGTAGCATTGACGTTGAAGAGGTTGCCTTTAACCGCGGCTTTTACAACGTCGACATAACCTTCTTTTTCAAGATTTTATTCGATACCTATTCAAATCCTGTTTCTGCTCCGCAGACCGCAGTCGGTTACTGCTCTTTCAACAAAAGATGTATACTTTTCGGCGGTGACGGCGATGTAAGAGTATTCTCTTCAAACCAGTCTGAAGAGCTTACAAATATTCCTGTTGCATCACAGTATATTAACCCTGTTGCAAAGGTTCAGGCAGTTGATCCGGTTGTACTTTCAACCGATGTGCTTGCAAGAAACGAATGTCCCATACCGAGAACCTTATCCTTCCCGCAGTCAATTCTATCTTCAAACGACGAGGGCGGTTTCGGTGGAAATGCAGACAAGGCTGTAGTTGTAACGCTCGGACTTTTCTCGATTATCCAGATGGAGAGAGATACACAGATTCTTATCAACGCCTGCGATTATTGTATCCCTGAGCGTGAGTGCAGCTGCACAACCTCAAGCCCTTGTGATGCCTTCCAGTCAATAGATTTTCCCGTTGACGATTTCTTCCCTGCCGACAGAGATGCTCTTTTCCAGACAAACTAAGCTAAGTAATAAAAAAGCCTTTTGAAGTTTTCTTCAAAAGGCTTTTTTATTGTTATTTATCCTCTTTGTCAAATACGGGATACATTCTTCTGTAAAGTGAATTAATATGCCTGAAATATCCCTTGTCGATATTTCTTATTGTGTCCATTGTTGTGCGGAAACGCCAGTTCTTTTCGGGGACGCCGGGAATATTCATTCTTGCGTCTGAGCCGAAGCCGCACATATCCTGAAGCGCTACCATTGCAACATTTGAGCTGCTTTTCCAAACAGCTTCGATTATCCTTCTGCACGACGGGCTGTAATATCCGCCCTCGCCCCAGTTGTCGCCGACAAAACCGACGTAGTCAAGAGTAAATTTCCTTTCTGCCTCGCTTGCTTCCCAAAGCCAGCCTAAGATTGTGTTGTTGTCGTGAGTACCGACATAATTTATGCTGTTTTGCGTTGCGTTGTGCGGAAGGTGGGAGGAGTCTGAGTTCGGATCAAATCCAAATTGAATAACCTTCATTCCCGGAAATTTTGTATCCTCTAAAAGCTTAACAACATCTTCGCCGAAAACGCCTAAATCCTCTGCAATAATCGGTGCGTCGGGGTAAACCTCAAACACCTTGTTAAAGAGATCCATCTTCGGTCCGTTAAGCCATTTTCCTACCTTCGCCGTTTTTGAATCGGCAGGCACAGCCCAGTATGATGCAAACGCTCTGAAATGGTCAATTCGTACTGTATCGTAGGTTCTGAGCGCATGACCGAGTCTTGAAATCCACCAGCTGTATCCGTCCTTTTTCATAGCCTTCCAGTCGTAAATCGGGTTGCCCCAAAGCTGACCGTTCTCGCTGAAATAATCGGGCGGTACACCGGCTACCTTTTCAACCTTAAGAGTCTTTTCGTCAATGAGAAACATCGGCAGGTTTGACCATACGTCAACGCTGTCCATAGCAACGTATATAGGCATATCGCCTATAACTGCAATGCCCTTGTCATTTGCATATTTCTTGATTTTGTTCCACTGCTTGTAGAAGATATACTGAACAAATTTCCAAAATGCAGCCTTCTCTTCATAGTCGTAAATGTTCTTTATGCACTCAAAATAATGTGCGTGCTCGC
This sequence comes from Ruminococcaceae bacterium UBA7030, assembly GCA_002494125.1. GTDB lineage: Bacteria > Bacillota > Clostridia > Oscillospirales > Acutalibacteraceae > Eubacterium_R. Next base: position 17,922 of record DLBD01000147.1, read on the forward strand.
TGCTCCATTCCCACCACGGCTTGAGGTTTTCCTCCTCCTTAACCGCCATGAAAACGCTGTAATCAGTCAGCCATTCGTTTTCAATTTCAAATTGCTTTATCTCGCCGGCAAGTGTTTCGTTAATGTTTAGAAAAGCTTTTTTGAGTAGTTCAAGTCGCTTTTCAGCGGCAAATTCATAATCCGCTGTATAAGGCGTGCCGTTATAAAGATTATCCCTGACGTCCTCCTCGCTGACAAGTCCCATTTCAAGAAGCCCCTTCGGGTTTATAAAAAGGTAGTTTCCTGCAAAAGCAGAGGCGGAACAGTAGGGTGAGTTTGCGCTGTCAAGCGGATTAAAGGGAAGCACCTGCCAGTAGGTGAATCCCATATCGGAAATAATGTCTATAAACTCTTTTATGTTTTCGTCGAATACTCCTACGCCGTAATCACTCGGCATTGAGCTGATATGGAGCAGTACGCCTGCTCCTCGTTTTTTTAACATATTTGTCTCCTGTAAATAATATTAAACGCAGTGGGAATATTGTATCAAAAATAATACAGCGTGTCAAATTGAATATTTGTTAAATTATATATAAATTCTTTTTATATTTTATATTATTTTATTAATATTTATATATTGATTATATAGTGTTCATTTGTTATAATATCTACTGTATAATGTAGAAGTGTATCATAACACAGGCGTATCGTGAGGTGATAGCGTGGCAGACAGCAGAATAAAAACGGCAACGGTTAGTGAGGGCGAGCTTAAAAAGCAGGAAGAGTTTTCACTTCGTGTTAATTCGGTTTTGTCCAAACGTTATACCGAAAAGCCGAAGGCGTGCGTTGTTACCTACGGCTGTCAGCAGAATGTAGCCGACAGCGAAAAAATCAAGGGTATGCTTGATGAAATGGGATATACTTTTACCGACAAGCGCGATGAGGCAAAGCTTATTATTTTTAACACCTGCGCCGTGCGTGAACATGCCGAGGACAGAGTATTCGGTAACGTCGGCTCCCTGAAAGGCTATAAGAGAAGTAATCCCGACGTTGTAATTGCTCTTTGCGGCTGCATGATGCAGCAAAAGCATATCGCCGAAAAAATTAAAAATTCCTATCCGTTTGTTGACCTTGTGTTCGGAACCCATGTTATCCATTGCCTGCCTGAGCTTCTTTATAAAGCACTTACCGGCAGAAAAAGAGTTTTCGAAATTCCGGATATGGACGGCGTTATTGCAGAGGGACTTCCCGTAAAGCGTGACAACGATAAAAAGGCATGGCTTCCGATTATGTACGGGTGCAACAAT
>DLBD01000063.1 GCA_002494125.1 Ruminococcaceae bacterium UBA7030
TTCACCGGCGGTATCGGTGAGAACGGCGTATGGCTTCGTTCAAAGGTATGCTCCTATCTCGGCTATCTCGGCGTTAAGATTAATGAGGAGCTTAACGCAGCAACTCAGAAGGGCGCTGAAGCAGAGCTTACAAACGAAAACGACAGCGTAAGAGTATTCATTCTTGCAACCAATGAAGAGTTATCAATTGCAAGGGATACGGCAGAAATTGTTAAGTCATTATAATTAGAATAATTACAATAAATAAGAAAAGGAGGGTCAACTCAATGCCTGAAATCAAGTATGAAATCACAGAGCACATCGGCGTTATTTCTGAGACTGCAAGAGGCTGGACAAGAGAGGTTAATATGATTTCCTGGAACGGTCGTGAGCCTAAGGTTGATATCAGAGATTGGTCGCCTGAGCACGACAAGATGAGCAAGGGATTAACCTTTACTAAGGAAGAACTTGACGAGCTTGCAAAGATTATTTCAAAACTCTGATAATGTGAGAAAACGCTGCGATATATTTATCGCAGCGTTTGTCACGCTTTTTACTGAATAAATAACTCTCATACGAGGTAGATATATATGGAATGGACATCACTTAATGAACTGAGAGAAAAGTATCTCAGCTTTTTTGAGAGCAAGGGACATTTAAGACTCCCGAGCTTTTCTCTTGTACCTAACGGAGATAAGAGCCTTCTTCTTATAAATTCGGGAATGGCTCCTATGAAAAAATACTTTACGGGCGAGGTTACCCCTCCGAGAAAGAGAGTAACCACCTGTCAGAAATGTATTCGTACTCCCGATATAGAGGAGGTCGGAAAGACCGACAGACACGGTACGTTTTTTGAAATGCTCGGTAATTTCTCCTTCGGCGATTATTTTAAGAAGGAGGCTACCGCGTGGGCGTGGGAGTTCTGTACCAAGGTGCTTGAAATGCCCGTCGATAAGCTTTATGTAACGATTTATGAGAATGACGACGAGGCGTTTGAAATCTGGACTAAGCAGAACGGCGTATCTCCCGACCATATTGTAAGGCTCGGCAAGGAGGATAATTTCTGGGAGCATGGCTCAGGTCCGTGCGGCCCTTGTTCAGAGATTTATTTTGATAGGGGAGAAAAGTACGGCTGCGGAAAGCCGGACTGTGCTCCGGGTTGCGAGTGCGACAGATTTACTGAATTCTGGAATAATGTTTTCACCCAGTTTGATAATGACGGAAATAATAATTACACTCCTCTTGACCACCCGAATATTGATACGGGTATGGGGCTTGAAAGGCTTGCCTGCATCATACAGGGAGTTGACAATATATTCGAGGTTGATACCGTTCAGAATATAATGAAAAAGATTTCCGAAATATCCGGCGTGAAGTATCACGAGGATGAGAAAAATGATATTTCCCTTCGTGTTATCACTGATCATGTTCGTTCCTCAACCTTTATGATAGGCGATGGAGTAATTCCGTCTAATAACGGTAGGGGATACGTCCTTCGCAGGCTTATAAGAAGAGCCTGCCGTCACGGACGTCTTCTCGGCGTTGAAAAGCCGTTTCTTTATAAGGTTTGTTCAACTGTTATTAAGGAAAACGAGGTTGCATATCCTGAGCTTAAGGACAAGGAAGAGCTTATTACCAAGGTAATAAAGGCGGAGGAGGAATCCTTCGGTAAAACTATTGACGCCGGCCTTGCTCTTCTTGATGAGTATATCGCTAATACAAAAGGCAATGTTTTCTCCGGTGAGGATGCATTTAAGTTAAATGACACTTACGGCTTCCCGCTTGATTTAACAAGAGATATACTTGAAGAAAAAGGCTTTACTGTTGACGAGGACAAGTTTAACTCCCTTCTTGAAAACCAGAAGAGAACTGCACGAAATGCCCGTAAAGACGCAGGTGCTGACGCTTGGAAGGGCAGCAGCGTAAAGATAGACGCTGATGCAACTGATTTCCTCGGTTATACTAATTTTGATTGCGATGCAAAAGTTCTTGCAATTATTAATTCAGAAGGAGAAGCAGTTGATATTCTCGGTTCAGGCGAAGAGGGTGTAATCGTCCTTGACAAGACAACCTTCTATGCCCGTTCCGGCGGTCAGGTCGGCGACAGCGGTGAGATTTCCGGCGACGATGAAAACGTATTCCTTGTTGGTGATACCACCAAAAATGATGATAAGATATATATTCATTCCGGCTCTGTTTCAAAGGGCGTAATATCTGTAGGGGATGCCGTTAAGGTTTCTATTGATGAGGTTCGCAGAAGAAATATTATGCGCAACCATACTGCAGCTCATCTTCTTCAGTCCGCTCTTCGTCAGGTGCTTGGCACACATGTTGAGCAGGCAGGTCAGCTTGTAAATGAATACGAATGTAGGTTTGACTTTACTCATTTTAACGCAATGACGCAGGATGAAATTGATAAGGTTGAGTATCTTGTTAATAAATTCATTATGTCTGCAACACCTGTTGAAATGCTTGAAATGCCTATTGAAGAGGCAAAAAAGATGGGCGCTATGATGCTCTTCGGAGAAAAGTACGGCGATATCGTCAGAGTTGTTAAAGCGGGCGATTTCTCAACAGAATTTTGCGGTGGTACTCATGTTTCTAACAGCGGTGAGCTCGGTCTTTTCAAAATTGTAAGCGAGGCTTCTGTTGCTTCAGGTGTAAGAAGAATTACTGCTGTAACAGGCGCTAACCTTCTTCATATGCTCAAGGTTGCCGAGAAGACTGTCAAGTCAGTCAGCAGCGTTCTCAAGACAAATGATAAAGAAATTGTTGAAAGGCTTGAGGCGTTCGTTGCTGAAAGTAAAAACAACGAGAAGAAAATTGCAGAGCTTAATTCACAGATTACAAAGCTTAAGAGTGCCGATATGTTCTCAAATCCGATTGTTATAGACGGGCTTGAGCTATATGTAGCAAAAGTTGAGGGAACAACACCCGATGCGCTTCGCTCTATGGGCGACGACCTCAAGGCAAAGAGCGACAACGTTGTTGCTGTAATCGCCGGTGTTAACGGCGACAAGGCAAATCTTGTTGCAGTTTGCGGTAAAAACGCTATTGCAAAGGGCGTTAAAGCAGGCGACCTTGTCCGTGAAATAGCAAAGCTTGCCGGCGGCGGCGGTGGCGGAAGACCTGATTCCGCTATGGCAGGTGCAAAGGATATTACAAAGCTTGACTCGGCTATTGAGGCTGTTGAAAGCAAGGTTAGAGAGTTTATTAAATAAGGAGAACTTTATGGATTGTTTATTTTGCAGTATAATTTCAGGTGATATTCCTTCAACGAAAGTATATGAGGATGATATGATTCTTGCCTTTAAGGACATAAATCCTGTTGCACCTGTTCATACAATAATAATTCCTAAAGAGCATATTGACTGTGCAAACGGCGTTAATGCCGAAAACAGCAAGTATATTGCTCATATCTTTGAGAAAATTCCAGAAATTGCCAAGCTACAGGGTATTGACTCATACAGGATTATTAATAACTGCGGAAAAGACGCAGGACAGACAGTAATGCATCTTCACTTCCACTTAATCGGCGGTGTAGAAATGGGGGAGAAAATATTATGATGATTAACGGAATGGAAAGAAAAGACGACGAATTCTACGAACTTCACATTGCAGGTCTTACAAGATACCTTCAGAAGTTTTCAGTATCAGAAAACCTCGATATAGCTGCTTTCATTCTTTTCGGCGATGTTGAACTTGCAGAGTGCTGCGCAAGGGAGCTTCTTAAAAAAGTGCCGGATTTTGACTATATTGTCACACCTGAGGCAAAGTCTATTCCTCTTGCATATGAAATGAGCAAGCAGAGCGGCAAAAAATATATTGTTGCTCGTAAAGGCGTTAAGGTTTATATGGATAATCCTGAAAAAGTTACAGTAAGATCAATTACTACCCAAAGAGAGCAGACGCTCTATCTCGGCCATGAGGACGGCGATCTTCTCAAAGGTAAGAGAGTTCTTATTGTTGACGATGTTATTTCAACCGGTGAAAGTCTTAAGGCTGTTCAGCTGCTTGTTGAAAAATTCGGCGGTGAAATTGTTGCTTCGTGCGCACCTCTTGCAGAGGGTGACAGCGCAAGCAGGGATGATATTGTATTTCTTGAAAAATTACCGCTTTTCTTCAAATAAAATAAGAGAGAGCAATAGCTCTCTCTTATTTTATTACATAATATGACAAGTTGATGTTTTGTATTTACATTTTAATTTTCATTTGTTATAATCTGTGCAAACTCGGTTAAAGGAAATAAACTATGAAGAATATGATTATTGGTCAGTCGGGCGGACCGACTGCCGTTATAAATTCAAGCCTTGCAGGCGCTTTGGACTATGCTTTTTCTTCAAACAAGATTGATACCGTCTACGGTATGATAAACGGCATTGAAGGGCTTTTAGAGGATAATATCATTATCTTAAACGATATATTCGAGGATAAGCCTTATGAACTTAACAGACTTAAGCTCAGTCCTGCTATGTATCTCGGCTCCTGCAGATATAAGCTTAAGGGAGAGAACGCCGAATTCAAAATTGTTGTCGATATTCTCGAAAAGTATAATATCGGCTATTTTGTATATATCGGTGGCAACGACTCAATGGACACCGTTAAAAAGCTTTCTGATTATACTATAGCAAACGGAATTGATATAAAGATTGTCGGTATTCCGAAAACTATTGATAACGACCTGGCCGGAATTGACCATTCACCCGGCTTCGGCAGTGCTGCAAAATACATTGCATCATGTGTCAGAGAAGTTGCTTATGATACAAGTATATACAGTATTAAAAGCGTGCATATTATTGAAGCTATGGGCAGAAATGCCGGATGGCTTACTGCGTCGTCAGTCCTCGCAAGGCAGGAGGATATGCTTGCACCTCACCTGATTTATCTTCCTGAGGTTCCGTTCTCGGTTGAACAGTTTGTAAATGATGTTAAGGCAAAGCTTGAAGAGTACAACTCCATTATCGTTGTTGTCAGTGAGGGAATAAGAGATGCTGAAGGCAATTATATTACTGCAGATATGGGTAATAAGGATGTGTTTGGACATACCCAGCTCAGTGGCGCGGCAGCTTATCTTAAGTGCGTAATTGAAAAAGAAATCGGCTGTAAGGTAAGAGCTCTTGAGCCAAGTGTTATTCAGAGAAGTGCAGGGCATATTTCATCGCTTACAGACGTTGAAGAAGCTTTTAATCTCGGTGAGGTTGCGGTTGAGGCGGCTGTAAACGGTAAGAGCGGTGTGTTCTCGACTCTTCGAAGAATATCTGACAGACCGTACAGTGTTGAATACGGTGTCGGTGACGTAGCGCTTGTTGCTAATATTGAAAAGAAGGTGCCGAGAAGCTGGATTAATCAGGAGGGAAATGATGTTGCTCAAGAGATGGTTGACTATCTAAAGCCTCTTATTGAAGGTGTTGTACAGACGCCATATAGAAACGGTCTGCCTGATTATGTGGATATTCGCCACCTCGATGAAAAGAAACAAAGATATTCAGACTAATAATAAACCCCCGTTCTTTGAACGGGGGTTTATACTATTCATTATTCTCTAAAACATATGTAGCGTCCGCCATTACAGCAACGGCATAATCTCCGAACTTGTAATATCTTTCAATGCGGTTTGTGAAATTCAGATAATCAGAAACCGTATAGTTCGAAGCGTCAATTCTTCTTACCTTGTTATTATCACAGCAAACATAAAGATCGCTTCCGTCGTAAGAAATATGGGTCGGGTTTACAAAGGTCTTTGCGTCAATACCGCCGATTCTCAAATCAACCTTCATATTCTGCGCCGAATATCTTATAACACAGTTTTCCTGCGGACAGATACACCAGAAGTATTTACCTTCAAGTGCAAGAAACTTAACAGGCTTGTTGTGATAGTCAAAGGTGCCGCTCCACTCAAGCTCGCCGTCACGGTCGAATATTCCTGCCTCACCGTTAGGGTATACGGCAAGTACTCTTCTGTCGTATAAAACCGCTGCGTCACACTGAACAAAGTTTGGTATAATCTCGCTTATTCTTTTGAAATTAGAACCGAACTTTTTTAGCAGATAGGCGCTTTTTGTTGACGGGTCAATGCTTTTATTTATAAAGTCAATGACCGAATACTGAACCTTGAACTGACCGGGAGTACTTAAAGGAAGCTTTTCAACAAGCAGAATAGATGTGTCGCTGTATTTAATAATATCAACAATTTCTTTAGTGCTTATCTGATGCATTAATCGTCCTCCAGGTCAAGCGAGGTGTTGGCAAGATAGCCAAGCGTCAGAAGACTGTCCGTAAGATGCACATTTTCAACAAGTGCACCGGGATGTGCCATCGCAATATCGAAATTTGAAAAATTCCAAAAGCATTTTATTCCTGCTTTGATAAGTAAATCGGTAACGTCAGCCATATCGTTTGACGGTATGCAGGTTACAGCGCAGACCGGCTTGTTGTCAATGCAGAAGTTTTCAAGATAATTCATATTCCTGATTGGAATACCCTTTATCATATTTCCGCAGATTGCTTCGTTTTTATCAAAAATTCCAATGAGCTTAAATCCGCTGTTTTTTGAAAAAATCTTGTTTGTGACAGCCTTGCCAAGGTTACCGGCACCGATAAGAATTGTCTTAATTTCATTATCGACGCAAAGTATCTCGCCGATTTTGTCATATAGCTCCGGAACATTATAACCGTATCCCTGCTGACCGAAGCCGCCGAAGCAGTTGAAATCGTGTCTTATCTGTGATGCGGTAAGTCCCATTCTTGCAGCGAGCTCCTTTGAGCTTATCCTGACAATTCCGTTCTCCTTAAGCGAACGAAGAAAGCGGTAATATCTCGGCAAACGCTTAATAACAGAAATGGAAATATCATCCTTAACTGTCATAGTCATCCTCTCCTTGAATTTATTAATAGGATTATTTTGTCATTTCAGTAATTGTTTCCATCACATAGTCACCGAACTCACTGCATGTGCAGCCTGTGTCACGACCTGTGATAGTGAGCTTTTTCTCTTCAAACATACACTTGTCAAGAGCCTTTTCAAGTGCGTCAGCTTCTTTCTGATAACCGATGTGTGAAAGAAGCATAACAGATGCTCGAAGCATTGAACAAGGATCAGCATATTGACCTCTGCCTTCCTTAATCATTCTTGGTGCAGAGCCGTGAATAGCCTCAAACATTGCATACTTTTTACCGATGTTTGCAGAGCCGGCAGTACCTACGCCGCCCTGGAATTCAGCAGCCTCATCAGTGATAATATCGCCGTAGAGATTTGGAAGAACAAATACCTTGAAATCTTTTCTTCTCATCGGGTCGATAAGCTTTGCAGTTGTAATATCAACATACCAGTCGTCGGTAACAATATCGGGATACTCCTCGCCGATTTTCTGTGCTGTCTTAAGGAATTTACCGTCAGTTGTTTTGATAATGTTAGCCTTTGTGATAATTGAAACCTTGCCTTTGTTGTTCCTTTTTGCATAATCATAGGCAAGTCTTGCGATTCTTTCACAGCCCTCTTGAGTTGCTACTGTAAAGTCGACTGCAAGATCATCTGTGATGTTAACACCGTGAGAGCCGACTGCGTAACCGCCCTCAGTGTTTTCTCTGAAGAATGTCCAGTCAATGCCTTCTTCAGGAACCTTGACAGGTCGCATATTTGCAAAAAGGTCAAGCTCTTTTCTCATAGCAACATTTGCCGATTCAACGTTCGGCCACGGGTCGCCGGCGCGTGGAGTAGTTGTAGGTCCCTTAAGAATTACATGACACTTCTTAAGCTCTTCAAGAACGTCATCGGGTATTGCCTTGTTGCAGGCAGCTCGATTTTCAATAGTAAGACCGTCAATCTCCTTGAAAGTAACCTTACCTCTTGCAACCTCGTCTTTGAGTAGAAATGCAAGAACTCTTTCGCTTTCCTTTGTAATAACAGGACCAATACCGTCGCCTCCGCAAATACCTATAACAATGGTATCAAGTGCGTCATAGTCGGTAAATTCCTTGTCCTCTTTAATCTTTTTTGCACGAGCGAGCTGGGATTTCATAAGCTCTCTGAATTTCTCAACCGCTTCGTCAATTACTCTTTCTTCATCTGTCATAATATTGCCTCCGAAATATCATAGCGGATTAACCGCTTATATTTATTTGTTAATCTCTCTTGTATAGTCAAGAAGACCACCGCAAACGAGCATTGCTCGCTGTCTGTCTGAAAGGTGTGATGAGTCAAGCTTGTATTCCTCATTCTTTGTAAGATTTTTAAGAATTACCTGACCACCGTTTTCAATAGCGTCCTTGATGTTTGGAAGTGAAAGTTCATCCATCTGGTCAATTTTATCGTAATCCTCCTCGTTTTCAAATGTGAAGGGGAGAATACCTGCGTTGACAAGATTTGCAATATGAATTCTTGCAAAGCTTTTTGCAACAACAGCCTTAACGCCAAGATAAAGCGGAACGAGTGCAGCGTGCTCTCTTGAAGAGCCCTGACCGTAGTTTGAACCGCCAATGATTATTCCTTTGCCCTCAGCCTTAATTCGCTCAGGGAAATTTTCATCGCATACTGCGAAACAGTACTGTGAAAGGTGTGGAATGTTAGAACGGTAGGGGAGTATTTTAGCTCCGGCAGGCATAATATGGTCGGTTGTGATGTTGTCGCCAACCTTAAGCACAGCCTTTGCCACAATATTTTCGGGAAGAGGTTCTGTCTTCGGGAAAGGCTTGATGTTCGGACCTCTGAGAACCTCAACGCTGTCTGCTTCCTCAACGGTTGCAGGAGCTTCAATCATATTATCATTAACTATAAACTTTTCAGGCATTGTAATTTGAGGTGCTTCGCCAAGCTCTCTCGGGTCAGTAAGATATCCTGTAAGAGCAGAAGCGGCAGCAACCTCAGGAGATACAAGATAAATCTTGCCGTCCTTTGTTCCCGATCTGCCTTCAAAGTTTCTGTTAAAGGTGCGAAGCGAAACGCCGTTTGAATTTGGCGACTGACCCATACCGATACAGGGACCGCACGCCGATTCGAGTATTCTTGCGCCGGCGTTAATCATATCCGAAAGTGCTCCGTTAAGAGCAAGCATATTGAGAACCTGCTTTGAACCGGGCGCTATGCAAAGCGAAACTGTCGGGCAAACTGTCTTGCCCTTGAGTATTGACGCAACCTTCATCATATCAACATAAGAAGAGTTTGTGCACGAACCGATTGCAACCTGGTCAATCTTGATTTTGCCTATTTCTTCAGTTGTCTTAACCTTATCGGGCATATGCGGACAAGCAGCCATAGGAGTAAGCGAGCAAAGGTCAATGTCGATAACCTCGTCGTAAACTGCGTCCTCGTCAGGTAAAATTTCAGTCCAGTCATTTTCTCTGCCCTGCGCCTTTAAGAAAGCAAGCGTAATTTCGTCAGAAGGGAAGATAGACGTTGTAGCGCCAAGCTCTGCTCCCATATTAGTAATAGTAGCTCTTTCAGGTACAGAAAGGGTTTTAACGCCGTCGCCGCCGTATTCAATAATCTTACCTACGCCGCCTTTAACACTCATAATTCTGAGCACCTCAAGGATTACATCCTTTGCAGAAACCCAGGGCTTAAGATAACCGTGAAGATTAATTCTTGTCATCTTCGGCATAGGTATATAATATGTACCGCCGCCCATTGCGACTGCAACATCAAGTCCGCCTGCACCCATCGCAAGCATACCGATACCGCCGCCGGTAGGCGTGTGGCTGTCAGAGCCGATTAAGGTCTTGCCCGGAATGCCGAACCTTTCAAGGTGTACCTGGTGGCATATACCGTTACCGGGACGGCTGAAATAGATGCCGTGTTTTTTTGTTACGGTCTGAATGTATCTGTGGTCATCAGCGTTTTCAAAGCCTGTCTGAAGCGTGTTGTGGTCAATATATGCAACTGATTTTTCAGTCTTAACGCGGTCAACACCCATAGCCTCAAATTCAAGATAAGCCATAGTGCCGGTTGCGTCCTGGGTAAGAGTCTGGTCAATTTTCAAACCAATCTCCGTACCTACAACCATTTCTCCCTCAACAAGATGAGCCTTGATAAGCTTTTGAGCAAGTGTAAGTCCCATTGATAAAAAGTCCTCCTAATTGTTTATAAAATTAACAATCTTATTTTATAATATAAATATTATAATGTCAATTACAAATATGTAACAATAATAAAAATTGCCCTGCAAGGGGCGTCCGTCATAAAGAATGTCAGCCTGAAAATGGCATCTTTTTCGCTATAACTGTATTAAAAATCACCCCAAGGCGTCAGCCTTGCGGTGATTTTATGCTTTGTTCTAACAAAAAATATGCTCATTTTCAGGTGCGTGGCAGTTTTGGCAACGTAATTTTAGCGCATAAAGGGATTACAAAAACGCCTGCATACTCGCGTATACAGACGTTTTTTAATGTCTTTAGGGGCAAAAGGACAAAGCCAAAACCTAACCTTCTTTATGACGGACGCCCCAACACAGAGCAATTTTTTATCTATATATCAGATTCCGGGTTTGTGTTCATAATTTCATCCCCGCCGGGCAAATCCTGCGGATTATATGGATTTTGGCAAACGCCGTGGCTGTCAAAATAATAGGTGTCGCCGTTGATAACATATGTGCCGGTTACCATTCTGCCGTTTTCAGGTTTAAGGTAATACCAGTTTCCGTTATCTCGCAGCCAACCCGTCTGCATTAAACCGTAGCTATTCATATAATACCAGTAGTTTCCAACCTTTACCCAACCTGTTTGCATAACGCCGTATTGATTAAGGTAGAACCAATTACCATTCACCTGAACCCAGCCTGTCTGCATAACGCCGTATTGATTAAGGTAGAACCAATTACCATTCACCTGAACCCAACCTGTCTGCATAACTCCGTTTTCATTAAGATAAAACCAGTTACCGTTTACTTGTGTCCAACCGGTTTGCATAATGCCGTCGGAATTGAAGTAATACCAGTCATTATTTATTTGTTGCCAGCCTGTTTGTACTACTCCGTTGCTATCACAGTAATACCAATTTCCGTCACATCTCACCTTACCGTAAAGCAAATGCCCGTCAGCCTTACTGAATATATACCACAAGCTGTTTATCTGCTGTTTGCCCGTCAGATAAACGTCATTTACGAAATAGTATTTTTCGCCATTAAATATATACCAGCCTTCTCTAAGTTCGGTAACGGTATCGGTTTCGCTGCAAATATTGCACACTCTTGTTTTAGTTCCTGCGTGTTCATATGTTGCGTTGTTGTCGCTAATCCATTCGCTCCAATTATGTCCTAAAGCATCAACATATGTATCAACATAACTGTCATCGCATCTTGAACAGGTATGTGTTGTGTATCCCTGCTGAGTACAAGTCGGAGCCGTAATCTCTTCCACATAGTCATGCCCAAGTGCGGAAATTACCTCTTGCACAGTCAGCACCTCATTACATACCGAACAATAAGTTCCCTCTGTCAGTCCCGTTTCGGTACAGGTCGGTGCAACTGCAGAATCAGTTACAACTGTATGACCAAGCGCATCAACATATGTATCAACATAACTGTCGTCACATCTTGAGCAGGTATGCGTTGTGTATCCCTGTTGTGTGCAAGTCGGTGCCGTAACCTCTTCTACATAGTTATGTCCAAGTGCCGGAATTATTTCCTGTCCTGTCAACACCTCATTACACATAGAACATTGCGTGCCCTCTGTCAGTCCCGTTTCGGTACAGGTTGGCGCTACAGCGTTAGTAGTCACAGGCGTATGTTCAATTGTTGGCAAAGCTTCTGTCGTTGTTTCACTACATAGTGTGCAAGTATATGTCTTCACTCCCGCAGTGCTGCAAGTCGGCTGCGTTGTTATAATACCTCTGTCCCAAAAATGAGTGTGAGGATTATCGTCGGTAAAATGAATATTCGCGCCTTCCAGATTTTCATTATCATTACCTATTGTTACATTCGCCCAGCTTGCAGATGTATTATAATAATAAACGTCAGTTAGACTATTGCAGTAATAAAAAGCACTGTCTTCTATTTCGTCGGTGTCAGCAGAAATATAAACTGACTCAAGCTGATCGCAGTCATAAAAAGCATATCCGAAAATATCACCGTCAGGTAGTCTTACGCTTGTAATGTCAGTACCGGAGAAGGAGTAGTCTTCAAGCCCTTCACAAGCGGATATGTCAATATCGCCGGAAATGTCATAACAATCAAAGCAAACTTTTTCAAGCACATATTTTTGAGTACTGCTGTCATATACCCAGTCAACCTCGCTCCATTCTCCCGGTTTTGTTAAATCCCAATCCAATATTTCTGAATTATCACCTTGATTAAAAATATCACAAAGAGCATTATAATCATTTTGATTGAAGCTTGATACAGGCGCTTCTATGATTTGATGCTTATAGTTTAGCTCATAATCATCCTTACTTGATATGTTGTTTATTATTTGCGTTGTAAAAATATTTGTATCAATATGATTGTTTTCACAATTTACAATATATAATTGCGATAAAGTATCGCTTACATTACTCGGCAAAACAAGATTAGTAATCTCACAAGCCGTACAGTCTAATTCTTGAAGAGATGTGCAATTATATAAATCAAGTCCTGTGATACCATTGCCATAGCAATACAAGTATTTTAGATATGGGAAAGAACTTAAAACTAAACTGCCTTCAATTCCACTTTCTGAAATATCAATTCCCGTTACTCTGTAAACGCCGTTTATTTTTTCAAATTCAAAATAGCATTGAACATTATCCATAAGCAAATCTTCGTCTTCATCGAGTAAATCGAGCTGCGGATTAGCTATTGCAAGCGCTTCAATAGCGTTGATTTCATCACTATTATAAACCGCGTTAAAAGGTAAGTATTGAGGCTCATATACGACTTCGCTACCCGTCCTTGCTTCTATTGCTTCAAAATCCGAAATAAGTTGAGAATCAGTCAAATCTATATGGTTTAATATACAATAAAGCTTTAATAATTCAGTATTGCTTGAAACATCAAGCGTTGAAAGACTGTTATTTCCACAGTCGAATTCAACAAGGTTTTCCAAGTCCGAAATATCTATTGTTGTTAAACCGCAATAGTTACAGTTTAACGTTTCAAGTGCGGTATTGTTACTAACATTAATTGACGTTAATTCATTAAAAGAGCAGTCGAGGAAAGTCAGAGCCGTGTTTCCTGAAATATTTAGAGAGGTTAACTCGTTATCTAAAACGTCAAGATGTGTAAGAGAGGTACAACCGCTTAAATTAATGCTTGTTATCCAGTTTGAAGCAACATTTACATACTCCAAGTCTGTAAAATTACTTAAATTAAGCGTACCGTAAAGGTCTTCAAACTCCAAATCAATGCTTGAAACATTACCTGAATTATTAAAGGTTATACCTTCCCACGTTGTTTCATCGTCGATATCCCAGCCGAGCTTGTCCAAGTTTGAAACGTTATTATCGTCTGTTGAATTAAGGAATTGCTTAATCTGAGCTAATTCATTAAGGTTTGTTGAATTAGTGGCGTTAGGGCTGTTTCCTTCTATATTGTAATGTAAAAGAGTATTTGAAAAACTATTGTTAATCTCTTTTCCGTTTTCGTACCCACTTAATATATTGGTATATGTTTCATAACTAACTGGTGAGTAGTCTACAAATTGCAACAAATCGTATTGTTGTTCTTTATGTGAATTACGTATATTATTAATATTAACAGTTAATAATATTTGTAAAACTAGTCTTGTTATTCCTTTATAGTTAGCAATAGTCGGTAATGTATTATTTATAAGATTTTTGGTATTAAAACCCATCATATTTTTTGATATGATATTTTGAAAAATATTATATAGATTTTCGTAATCATAATCATTAAAGATATTTTTGAATTTTTTGTTATAGAATTCCTCTACATTGTTTGCATATTTTTCACTTACCAATAAGGAAGAAAGCTTGTAACAATAATCGTAATTTTTTGATGTGTTGTCATATTCAATATAGGTACGTCCGTGTTTCCAATAATTCCAGTTATTGTTTGCAAGCGGAATGCATGGTATAAAATCAGTGCTTTTGCAAAAATTCTTTATATTTGAATACTTTTCCATTCCAATATAAAATGGGGAAACATTTGGTGTTGCAAATGTATATGCTAATACCTTTTCCGTAAAATTGTTATCATCAGTAAGCTCTTTGGCTAAAAGATTACTTACAGCACCACCTCTACTGTGTCCGGTTATAACAACCTCAATCTCGTTAGCATCAAAAAGAGAATAATCCATACAAAATGAAATATACTCATTTACATTTTCTTTCATTTCAATTGCCGCTTGATAAAAGTTATAATGAGTCATATCATCATTGTCGCTAAAAGTATACACATCATAATTTCCTTCTGAATCAGGAGGACATATTTTAAAATTCCCCTCCCATTCAACGCCGTCTGTTCCTCTTATTATTACGAAAACTCTCTCTCTGTTTTCAACTTTTTTATGCGTTATTACATAACTTACATTGCTGTCGTTATTGTCGCCAAAATAATTATATACAGTATCTTTATACTTTCTGTTTTTTAACGTCTCAAGAAGTGAAAATGGTTCTATACTACTTCCGCCTCTTTCATAAATATCAACGGAATACCTTTTACATTCATTATATAACTCAGCATTTTCCGAAGCAGTCATTACATCGCCTAACATATTTGATGGTCCATAGAATCTAACAAAGTACCCGAAAAGCGAAAAAGCGAAACCATCTGCAACGCCTTCAATTATACCTGTATTATCATAAAAATCGAGAGAATAGTTACCACCATATGAATTTGGCACACTGAAAGACAGTATTTGTTCACCTTCTATTCCATCAGTAACGCTTCCATAAATATTCTGAATATATTCGATATCGCCTGTAATATAGAATAAGCCATCAAAAGAATTATTTTGATAGTTTATACTATACAACACAATATGGAATTCGCAAGCCTTTCCATATATGTTTTTTTGCATAACATATTCGTTGTTATTAAGATATACTATTGTGTCTGTAGTATTATCCGAAGCCTTAACAGAAATAGGCACAGATAATAAGATTGTTAATGATATAAATATACATATTAATCGTTTCATTTTTTTCTCCTTTTAATTTAAAGTTAATTATCCAGACATACCGCTTAATGAGAACAAAAATAAAAAAAAGCAAACAATAAAGTAAGTGGATGTTATTAGAAAATTAATTATAATTATTACTAATCTGGCTTTGGACTTTTTTATAAAAACTGATATTCCTAATAATATTGATGCAGTTATCAAAGCAAAAAATGGATAAAATCCTGGAATTGCATCATAAATGTCATAATCATTATTGAAAAGAAGCAGAAAAGTTTCTTTGAAGTATGCTAAAACGTCTTTTAAAGAGCGAAGGTAGAACAAATCAAAATTAAGAGCAATAATTGAAAAAATTAACAATATTCTTTCTAAAATGCTATAACTTTTAATATGTTTTATAATTTTATCTTTCATTTCCTCACCGCATTTGAATTTATCGCCATAACGGCGTTTTTTGTTTTATGTTATGTCAGGACACAGAACAGTCCCATGTATTTTAGAAGCCTTAACAGAAATAGGCACAGATAATAAAATTGTTAAAGCAATGATTATGGATAATATTCGCTTCATTTTAAAACACTCCCCCCCGATAAAGTATCTTCTAGTATCATCGCCAAAAAAACAATAATTAACGTTACAACTGTTTCAGTAGAGCAGAACAAAAAGTTTATTATAATTATTGTTAGTCTTTTTCTTGATTTATTTATTAACAATGAAATAATTAATAGTATTATTGAAATGTGTAAAATAATGTAACCATAAATTCCTATAAGCCACGCTAAACTTGCAATTCCGTCATAATACTTAAAGATGCCTTCCAAATATACTAAAAAACCTTTTATATATTCAAAATATCCTCCGTGAGTTACAAAATCAATTACAAGAAATACTACCGAAGCAATTAACAAAACTATTTCAATAACGCTGTAACTTTTAATGTGTTTTATAATTTTTTCTTTCATTTCCTAACCTCCTTTGAATTAATTGCCATAACGGCATTTTTTGTTTTATGTTATGTCAGTACACAGAACCATCCCCGTCTTTACCTATTTTGTTTTATTTACTCATTTTCAGTATATATTCTTATTGCTTCGTATGCAAGCGAATTGCAAAAACGTCCAAAAATGTGACAAAAAAAGTTCGACTTTTTTCAAAAAAACACTTGACAAGCTGTTTTGCCTGAAATAAATATAAATATGCACTTCATAATATTGTTGAATTTTATATAATATTATGTTAAAATATACTAAATATATGGTTTTATTTCGGGCATAAATACAATTAGAGGTGTTTTTATGTCTGATGAAAATTTGAAAAAATCGCAAAAACTTAATAGTGCTGATGAAAATGAGAATGAAAACGAAATAGAGGATACAGAGGCTGACAGTGATTCTGCGTTTCGCACGGGCTCTATAACCGTTTCAAAGGACGGGCACTTTATCCACTGTCTTACTATTATTGGTCAGATTGAAGGACATTACATTTTGCCCAGGCAGAATAAAACTACAAAGTATGAGCACGTTATCCCTCAGCTTGTAGCCATTGAAGAGAGCAAAGAGATTGAAGGTTTGCTTATTATCCTTAACACAGTCGGCGGCGACGTCGAAGCGGGACTTGCTATTGCCGAGCTTCTTTCAACCATGACCACTCCTACAGCGTCGCTTGTGCTTGGAGGCGGCCATTCAATCGGCGTGCCGCTGGCAGTAAGCTGTAAAAAAAGTTTTATTGTGCCAAGCGCTACTATGACCGTGCATCCTGTCAGAATGAACGGACTTATTTTGGGCGTGCCGCAGACGCTTTCTTATTTTGAAAAAATGCAGGACAGAATAGTTAATTTCGTCGCTAACAATTCTTCTATTACGAAAAAAGATTTCAGGTCGCTGATGATGAAAACCGGCGAGCTTGTTATGGACGTTGGTACTGTGCTTGACGGGGAAGAGGCTGTTGAGGTAGGTCTTATCGACGAGCTTGGCGGACTAAGTGACGCACTCAATTTTCTTGATTCTCAGATTGAGGAGGATGACAAAGAATGTTCTACTCAATAATTTCACCCTATGATGTTTTTTGCTGTGATGACACAATAAATGATACGCTTCGTTCAAGTAATCCTTATGATTATATAAGGCAGGGTTACTATCTCGATAACGCGGCTTTATTCGGGGGTAAGAATTATGTCAATTTTAACTGCAATTTTCCAGGCGCTCGCGCAGGCGTTTTCCTGGATTTTTCCGATATCCGAAAGCGGACACAGCGCAATCTTCCATGACTTTGCGTCACGTTTCAGCGGCGCCTGTTCAAAGCTGACAGGCGTAATACATATTGGCATTGCTCTGGGTATATTTGTCGCAATGTTTCCGCTTTTCAAAAAGCTTTTTGTTAATTTCTTCGGCTGTATAGGAGATGTGTTCAAAAAGCGCCTTGACCTCAAGAACGTTTCAGCTGTAAGGCAGTTTATGCTTATGACAGTGCTTTCGCTTGTGCCGATGCTTTTCTATCTTATTCCTGTCGGAAAGAGCGTTAATATTTATCAGGTTTTCAACCGATTTTCATATAACGGCACCTTGCTCGACGAGGGTGTATGCTTTGCGCTGACCGGCGTGCTTATTCTTTTTGCCCTGACAAGAATAAATAAGGTTAATCCTTTGCCGCCGCTGTTTCAGGCGCTTGTGCTCGGTGCTACTGCTTTTCTTGCGGTACCTACTGCGGGCTGCTCGCTTGTTGCGGGTGTATTTTGTATCGGCGTTATAATTGGTATGAATAAAAAAACCGCAGTAAAATATGCGCTTGTTATGTCCTTTGTCTACCTTATTGTAAGAGGTATTATTGAGATTGTTATAGGCGTTACTGCTGTAAGCGTTGTCCAGATTATTATTGCGGTAATCCTTTCTGCAGCTGCAGGATTTTTCTTTGTAAGATTATTAATGTATGTAATAAAAAAGCATATGCTCAACTATGTTGCATGGTATGATATTTCCATTGGCGTTATCTGCATTTTAACAGGTATAGTTGAACTGATTGTAAGAAAATAAGAGGTAAGTATGGCAAACAAAAAACAGACATCAAAAAAATCAACTTCTTCAAAAGCGAAGAAGTCTGAACCTGTAAATGAAATCAGCGAGGAGTTCAGCAGGGTAGGCGGTATCGTTATTTTTGCGCTATCCGTTTTGTTCTTCTGCCTTGCGATAATAACCGGCGACGGTGCGTGGACTTTTCTTCATGACGTCTATGTGGGCATATTCGGACTTCTTGCAGCATGTCTTCTCCCGATGATAGTGCTTATCATCACGCTTATTTATCTTTATACCCACGCTACCAGGGATAAGATGATAATAAAACTTGTTGAAACGGTTGTACTTGTGCTTATTTTAACTGCAATGGTGCACGTTTTCAGAAATTCTACCGGTGATATTTTTTCAAACGCTGTAAGAAGCTCTTATGAAAATGCACCGTATGATTTTAACGGCGGCGCAGTCGGCGCTGTTATTGGCTGGCTTCTTCTCACACTTGGCAAAGCGCCGGCTGTAATTATCACAATTCTGCTTTTCCTTGTAGACTTTATGCTACTTACGGGAATAACTATTATTCAGTTTTTTACAGGCGCAGCAAAGCCTGCAAAGGTTACATATGAAAAGGTTGCTCCGGCTATAAGCGAGCACAGAGAAAAGCGCAGAATGAATAAGGAAATGATAGATGTTCCTCTTGATGCCGACCCCGCTTCCCTGAGTAATTCAAAACCAAAAAGGTCGAGGAAAGCAAAAGTTGACGATATTGACGAAACAACGGCAAATATCATTGATGAAATTAATGCGCAGACCGAAAAGAAAAGGCAGGAGAGAACAGGCGAGAAGTCCAAAAAAACTGCTGAAAAAGAAAAGTCAATTGACGAAATTGTTGAAACTGCTTCAAAATCAGAGGAGAAGAATATCAAGACCGGCGTGGCTGAATTCACCGTTTCAAAAGAGGCTATGGACTCAACTGTAAACGATTACCGACTTCCTCCGATTGACCTTCTTAAAAACGTAAAAAAGAACTCGGCAAAGGATATAGGCGGCGAGCTTAAAGAAAACGCCGAAAGGCTTATTGATACTCTTCATTCCTTTAATGTTGACGCAACAATAACCGATATTTCAAGAGGTCCTACCGTAACACGATATGAGCTTAAGCCGGCTGCGGGTATTCGTATTTCAAAGATTACAAATCTTTCTGATGATATTGCGCTTAACCTTGCGGCAACAAACGTCCGCATCGAAGCGCCGATACCGGGCAAAGCTGCTGTTGGTATTGAAATTCCTAATACGGTTAAAAATACTGTATCTATGCGAGAGCTTATTGATACTCCTGAATTTGCCGAGCAGAAGTCACTTCTTTCCGCAGGTATCGGTAAGGATATCACAGGTAAGTGCGTATTTTGTGATATAGCAAAAATGCCTCACCTTCTCATTGCAGGTACAACAGGTTCAGGTAAGTCAGTTTGCGTAAACTCAATTATTGCGTCAATCCTTTACCGTGCAAAGCCTGACGAAGTTAAGCTTCTTATGATTGACCCTAAAACCGTTGAGTTTTCAAAGTATGAGGGTATTCCTCATCTTCTTGTTCCTGTTGTTACAGACCCGAGAAAAGCGGCAGGTGCTCTCGGCTGGGCGGTTTCGGAAATGCTACAGAGATATCAGAAGCTTTCCCAAGTCGGTGTTCGTGATATAGCAAGCTATAACAAGTATGTTGACAAGCACGAGGATATGGAACATATGCCGAAAATATGTATCTTTATCGACGAGTTTGCCGATTTGATGATGGCTGCGCCAAAAGAGGTTGAGGACTCCGTTTGCCGTCTTGCTCAAATGGCAAGAGCTGTCGGAATGCACCTTGTTATCGCAACACAAAGACCTTCTGTTGATGTTATTACCGGTCTTATTAAAGCGAATATTTCTTCAAGAATTGCGCTTACTGTTTCATCACAGATTGACTCAAGAACAATACTTGATGCTGCGGGTGCAGAAAAACTTCTCGGATACGGCGATATGCTTTATAGTCCTATCGGCGCTTCAAAGCCTGTTCGTGTTCAGGGTTGTTTCATATCCGACGATGAGGTAGGAGCACTTTGCGATTATATTAAAAAGCAGGGTGAAAGCCAGTACAGTGACGATATTCAGAAAGAGATTGAAGCCAAAGCTGTCCAGGACAAAAAAGCATCTCCGTTTGAAACAGACGACGAGGGCGCAGAGCAGCTTGACGCACTGTTTGACAAAGCTGTTGATATTGTTCTTGAAACCGGACAGGCTTCCACCTCATTCCTTCAGAGAAAGCTTTCAGTCGGCTATGCAAGAGGTGCAAAAATAATTGATCAGCTTGAGGACAAGCATATTATCGGCCCTGCAAACGGTTCAAAGCCAAGGGAAATTCTTATAACCCGCCAGCAGTGGATACAGATGCAGGCTAACGGCTCTGCCGACGAATTTACGGCGGAGAACACCGAGCAGATGACCTTTGCTCAGGCGCAGGATGATTTTGATATAGTTGAAGAAAACTATGATGAGGAAGAGGAATGAGTGACTTTCTCCCTATTAGTAAAAAAGATATGACGGCAAGGGGATGGGACGAGGTAGATTTCGTCTATGTTACCGGCGATGCTTATGTTGACCATCCCTCATTTGGCGCCGCTATTATAACAAGAGTTCTGGAAAATGCAGGATATAAAATAGCTGTGCTCTCCCAGCCTGACTGGAGGGGCACGGCTGATTTTGTCCGTTTCGGAAGACCGAGGCTTGGTTTTCTTGTTACAAGCGGAAATATAGACTCAATGGTTGCACACTATACAAGCGCCAAACGGATTCGCTCTAATGATGCCTATACCCCGGGAGGTAAGGCAGGTAAACGTCCGGACAGAGCGGTTATTGTATATTCGAATATTATCAGAAGCATATATCCCGATATTCCTATTGTTATCGGCGGGCTTGAAGCATCTCTTCGCCGTTTTGCCCATTATGATTA
>DLBD01000006.1 GCA_002494125.1 Ruminococcaceae bacterium UBA7030
CCCCTTGCTTTACACTCATATATAACATCAGCGGTCTCTACATAGTAGAAACCGCCAATGCCTTTTATAATTTTACCATTTGGCATTTAGATACTCCCGAAATCAGTTTGATGCGTTTGTAAAATCGACGGTAAGGCTTTGATTTTTTGTACCGTCAACAGTTTTGACATACTCATCTCCGGTACCTTCAAGAACAACTTTAAGCTGAGCCTCATCTGCATTTATTTCAACATCAAAATTTGTCTTTTTTCCGTTCAAAATAACTTTCTGGGTGCTGAATTGCTTATCGTCAACATAAACAATAATCTGGTCGCTTTTGAATTCTCCCTTTGCATTAGAAACAGTCGGAAGTGAAACAGAAACAGAAATCTTTGCAGATTCTTTTGTTGTAGTTGTTGTAACACCTGATGAAATAATTATTTTAATTGAATCGCTGTCTGTTACAGTATCTCCTGCAGCCGGTGACTGACCTATTACGATATTTTTAGCAACAGGGCTGTCTTCTTCTGAGAAGGTAATCTTATTCGGGTCAAAACCGAGTTTTTCAAGAAAAGCTTTCGCTCCTTCTTTAGTTAGACCCTTAACATCGGGAACAGTAAGCTTTACAACTTCCTTAGTGGTTGGACCGGAGCTGATATATATTGTTATCTCAGTATCAGCTGAAACAACGCTTCCTGCCTTCGGATTTGAATAAACAACCTTGCCTTCTTCAGTTGAATCACTTGCGACAGAGGTTACTCTGTATTTAAGAAGCCCCTCATTTTTAAGAGCTAAAACTGCTTTTTCTTCTGAAAGATTATAAAGATTAGGGACATTTATATCATCAGCAGAAACAGCTACAACGAGCTTTACCTGGCTGTCAGAAAGAACTTTGGTACCTGCCTCCGGTATCTGTTCGATAATAACACCGGATTCGTAGTCGTCAGTCTTTTCCTGCTCGAGCGTAAATTCATAAGAGTAAGCATCTGAGCTGATTAGCTCATCATAGGACATACCGACAAAGTTTTCAAGAGGCTTTGCAGCACCGCCGAATCCATTTGTAAACCTTACAATCAGAATAACTACTGCGGCAATTAAAACAGAAATTCCGACAAATGTGGCAAAAGCAACCTTTTTCTTTCTTTTTCTCTCAAATTCAAGCTCCTCAAGATCATCATCATAAAGCTCTTCAGGAGTGTCTACGTGCTGTTCGTTTTCGACAGGAGTTTGTTCAAAATTCTCCTCAGTGTGAGTTACATATTTTGTAGGTTCGTTATCAACATAATATGAATAATCAAATACCGCGCTTGGATTTTTAGAAACCTCCTCAACGTCAAGAAGCATTTCCGTTGCAGTTTGATATCTGTCGGAAGGATTTTTTTGCATTGCATGAATGCAAATCTGTTCGAGTCCCAAAGGAATATCAGGATTAATCTCTGTTACTCTTTTTGCATCCTTCTGAAGCTGCATTAGGGCAACAGATACAGGATTATCAGCCTCAAAAGGCACTTTACCTGTAAGCATCTCATAAAGAACAACTCCGACTGAATAGATATCCGCTCTCTCGTCGGTTAATTCACCCTTTGCCTGTTCGGGACTTATATAGTGAACAGAACCGATAGCCTTATCTGTTAAAGTTTTTGTATCGCTTCTTGAAAAACGCGCAATACCGAAATCGGCAACCTTAATATTACCGTTTGAAAGAAGAATAATATTTTGAGGCTTAACATCTCTGTGTACAATTCCCTTATCGTGAGCGTGTTGAAGCGCCATAAGTATTTGATTTGTAAAAAATAATGCCTCGTTCCAAGTGATTGCATTTTGCTTCTGGATATACTCTTTTAGAGTAATTCCGTCAACATATTCCATAACAATATACTGTAGCTTTTCGCCAAAGCTTACATCGTAAACCTTAACAATATTAGGATGAGATAAAAGGGCAATAGCCTTACTTTCATTCTTAAATCTTCTTACAAAATCATCGTTAGTAAGAAACTCCTCTTTAAGAATTTTAACCGCAACAATTCTGTCGTCTACATTATCATACGCTTTATAGACAACAGACATACCGCCAACGCCAATTATCTCCTGTATTTCATATCTGCCGTCAAGGCGCTTTCCTACATAATTATCCATATTAAACCTTCTTAAAAAATTATTCAGAAATAATAACTACAGTGATATTGTCGCCACCGCCGTTATTGTTAGCCTTTTTTACCAATCTGTCGGCAAATGCGTAATGCTTGCCGTCACTCATTAAATCAACTATTTCACTGTTTGAAACATAGTTTGAAAGGCCGTCGGTACAAAGAAGTAAAATATCGTTTTCTTCCAGATCAATCTGGCAGAAATCGATTTCAATTTCCTTGTCAACTCCTACAGCTCTTGTTATTAAGTTCTTATTAGGATGATGCTCAGCTTCTTCAAGAGTTATCTTACCTTTGTTTACCAAATCCTGAACAAGACTGTGATCAGTTGTGATTTGATGAACATTACCGTTATTAATAACATATGCACGGCTGTCACCTGCATGGGCAATATATGCCTGTCTGTCGCGTACAATGGCGCAAACAACAGTAGTGCCCATTCCTTTATATTCAGACCTTGCCTCTGCAAAATCATAAACCTCAATATTAGCGGCAGTAAGTGCTGAATCCAGCATATTTTTAATTGAAGCATCCCTCATATTTTCACGATAGCTTGCATTAATTTTTTCGCTAATTACCTTAACAGCAAGTGCAGATGCGATGTTACCTCCCGCAGCTCCGCCCATTCCGTCACAAACGACTGCCCATACAACCTCGTCGGAAAATTCACCAACTGCATAAGCATCCTGATTAGTATCACGAACAAAGCCTTTATCTGTTTTAGCAACTATCTTCATCAAAATCACCTCTTTTTTTCTTATATCTTAACTGTCCGCAAGACGCATTTATATCTGAGCCGAGCGTTCTTCTTATTGTAGCATTAATTCCGTTATTTTTCAATATGGTTTGAAAACGAATTATATCGTCTTTTTCAGACCTTATATTGCCCCTTTCCTCAACATCGTTAACCGGTATAAGATTAACATGACAAAGCGAGCCTTTAAGCTTATCTGCAAGCTCCTGCGCGTTTTCGCAACTGTCATTGATACCTTTTATAAGCGTGTATTCGAAGCTTACTCTTCTACCGGTTTTTTCTTCATATTCCCTGCAGGCTTTAAGAAGCATATCTACAGGATATTTTTTATTCACGGGCATCGTCTTCGAACGAATAGAATCATTAGGAGCATGAAGTGATATTGTCAGAGTAAGCTGTAAATTTCTATTCATAAGCTCATATATCATCGGGACAACGCCGCAAGTTGAAACAGTAATATTTCTCATACTTATATTCATTCCGATTTCATTATTGACATTTTCAAGAAATGTCATAACGTTATCAAAATTATCAAGCGGTTCACCAATTCCCATCATAACAATATGAGAAATCCTGACATTCAAATCCTTCTGTGCGCAGTGAAGCTGAGATTCAATCTCACCGGAACTTAGATTCCTCTTAAACCCTGCAAGAGTGGATGCGCAAAAGGTACAGCCCATTTTACAACCTACCTGTGATGAAACACAGATTGTATAGCCATACTTATATTTCATAACAACGGATTCAATATATTCCCCGTCATAAAGCCTGAAAAGATATTTTACTGTACCATCAAGATTTGAAACATATTTATTTTCAATCACACAACTTCTAATATGATATTTTTCTGAAAGAGACTCTCTTAAATCCTTGCTTAGATTTGTCATATCATCAAAGGATGTAACGCCGGTCTCATGAAGCCATTTGAAGATCTGCTTTGCTCTGAATTTTGGTAATTTAAGCAAAGCCATTTCATTTTCAAGCTGTGAATATGTAAGTGATTTTATATCTTTTTTCATTTATTTTTAATTAGTTTTGCGTGGAAAAAGCCGTCGCCGCCTTCAATACTCGGAAAAACAGTTTTCATATAGTCAAGAGAAAATCCTTTGTTATTTTCAAGAAAAGCGTTAACAACCTTTTCATTTTCTTTTTTGTTAAGTGTGCAGGTTGAATATACAAGCACACCTCCATTTTTAAGATAACGAGAAGAGTTTGAAAGTATCTCAAGCTGTAGATTCGGAAGATCTTTAATACTGTCAAGCTCTTTATACTTAATTTCCGGTTTTCTTCTTATAATTCCGAATCCGGAACACGGCACGTCACAAAGAATACGGTCTGCAAGCGGAATTTCAGAATTATAAATACCAGCATCCTGGATAGATGTTTCTATAATTTCAATACCAAGTCTTTTGGCACCGATGTTAATAAGATTGAGGCGGTTTTTATATAAGTCAAATGAATAAAGCTTTCCTTTGTTATTCATTCTTTCGGCAATAGTAAAGGCTTTACCTCCGGGTGCACTGCAAACATCGAGCACTGTTTCACCCTCTTTTGCGCCAAGAGAAACGGCGCAATCATAAGAAGAAGAATCTTCAATATGAAACAGTCCGTTAGAAAAAGACTTAACTTTGTCAAGCTCTAATCCCGAATTAATTCTAACCAAATCACCCTGAACCTCGCAGTCAATACCTTCACTAATAAGTTCATATGAAAGCTCATCATTATCGAGATAGAGCGTGTTGGGGACGGCAAATACAGGAGGTCGACCAAGAAGTGATGGCAGAAAAGGCAGTACTTTTTCTCTTGTATATTGCTTTATCCACATATTAAGAAGATTTTCGGGTACTGAGTACAACACAGACAAATCATCGGGAATCTCCCTGTCATTATCAATTTTGTGCAGTACTGCGTTAACAAGCTTTGAGTAATAATCCTGTTTTATGTCGTGCGTAAGATTTACGCTTTCATTTACTGCAGCGCTTGAAGGTACTTTGTCCATATAAATAAGCTGGTAAGCTCCAAGTCGAAGGATATTATAAATTTTCGGTTTTGGCTTTGAGGTCAAATGCTTATTAATAAGATAATCCAGCGTAATTCTTCTTTCACACACTCCGTAAACAAGAGCCGAAATAAACGCTTTATCGCCTTCCGTATCTTTTAAGGCATTATCAAGAGTTATATTAGAATAAGAATTATTAATGAATATCTTATTTAATACCTCCAGAGCAACAAGTCTGGGACTTTTATTCATCGTCTTCTCCTGCCTGTAATAATAAGAACAAGTCTTAAAAGAGTTGCAAGTGCCGAAGCGAGCGCCGCAACATAAGTCAGGGCAGCTGCAGTGAGAACCTTTTTTGCGCCCTTATATTCTTCCTCGGTCAGAAATGTATTTGAACCGATTGTTTCAAGCGCTCTTTTTGATGCATCAAATTCGACCGGTAGTGTAAGAAGTTGAAATATAACTATAAACGAATAAAGGATTAATCCGATATAAATAAGTATATCTGAATTAAGAAACATTCCTAAAATCGCAAGAGGTACGCCTGCATAGGTTCCGAGATTAGTGACAGAAATAATTGCATTTCGCAGTCTGAGCGGCGAATAACCTTGCGCATACTGAACAGCATGCCCTGCTTCGTGACATGCAATTCCCACTGCCGCAATACTCGTTGAATTAAAAACACCTTCTGAAAGACTTATAGTATTAGTTTTCGGATTGAAATTATCAGTAAGAGTTCCGGCAACAGGCATTATTCTAACATCGGTAACGCCGTTTAACATAAGAAGTCTTTGAGCAGCCTGTGCACCTGTCATATTATTCACATTACGTATTTTCGAATATTTATTATAATTACTTTTAACCTTTGCCTGACATGCAAGTGCAAACAAAAATACAGGTATCATTATAAAGCCTGTAAGATAATATGCAAAATAACTATCCATAATCATTCTCCTAAAATTGTTCCTATAGGAATCTTAAATCCCATTAAAAAGGATTTGGCATCCATTCTCTTCTTACCCTCAAGCTGAAGTTCAAGAATTTTAATACATTTACAATCACCGCAGGAAACTGTAAGACAGTCTTTATTATTTACAACCTCGCCCGCAATTCTTCCGGTTTCATCACATAAAACAGAGCTGTGAATTTTAACGTTTTTTCCCAGTATTACGGTTGAAGCGCACGGCCAGGACTGAAGAGCTCTTATATGGTTGTGAACCTCAAAAGCTGATTTTGTAAAATCAATCGGCGACATAGTTTTCGTGATTTTTTGTGCGTAGCCATAATCGCCTTCAGGCTGTGGAATAGGCTTAATATCACCTTTTTCAAGCTTTTCAAGCGTTGTTAAAAGTGAATCGCTTCCAAGTACGGATAACCTTTCAAAAAGCATTTCTGATGTTTCGTTAATATCTATATCTGTTTCAGTGACGCAAAGCATATCACCAGTATCAAGGCCTTCATCCATCTGCATAATTGTTACGCCTGTTTTATCATCGCCGTTAAGTATAGACCACTGAATCGGAGCAGCTCCTCTGTACTTTGGAAGAAGTGAAGCGTGTACATTTACACAACCGAATTTTGTCGCCTCAAGTACGCTTTTAGGAAGAATTTTTCCATATGCAATAACGATAATAATATCAGCATTCAGGCTATTAATAAGATTAGTAACATCTTCATTTTTAAGACTACGAGGCTGATATACGGGTATATTATTTTCCTGTGCCACCACTTTAACAGGCGGAGGCGTTAATATCTGCTTTCTTCCTACAGGTTTATCAGGCTGCGAAAATACTGCAATTACTTCATGCCGGCTTTCTATTAACTTTTTTAATGATGGTACCGCAAAATCAGGCGTACCCATAAATATTATTCTCATATATTTCCTTTAATTATTATGAAGAGTTTCCCCTTCAATAATATGTGAAGTAAACATAATTCCTTCAAGGTGATCAATTTCGTGACAAAAGGCTTTTGCCTTAAGACCTTCACCGGTAAATACCTGCCACTTACCATTTCTGTCCTGAGCTTTAACCGTTACTTTCATAGGCCTTTTAGTAGTGCCCCATTTACCGGGAACAGAAAGGCAGCCCTCCTGGCTGATTTGTTCGCCCTCTTCTGAGACGATTTCAGGATTTACAAGCTCCATAACACCCTCTCCGATATCAATAACAACGACTCTTTTGAGTATTCCGACCTGAACGGCGGCAAGTCCCACACCGTTTCCGTCATACATAGTTTCTTTCATATCATCTATCAGAGTGGCAAGTCTGTCGTCAAATTTTTCAACAATTCTGCTTTTTTTATTTAATATCGGATCGCCGATTTTTACAATATTTCTCAGTGCCATATTTTCACCTCTTAACTAAGATCATAAGGATTAACATCAAGTGCTACCGATATATCCTTAAATTCTTTCATTTTATATAAACTTTTCAGAATTTCGTTAAACAGATTTCTGATATTTTTTGAATTTTTACATTTAACGGATAATCTGTATCTGTAATGATTGTTAAGCTTTGATATCTTTGCAGGGCTCGGACCTAATACAATCAGTTTGAATTCTCCGTTAACATTCTTTTCTTTTATTAGCTCAAAAAATGCTTTTGCGCACATAGCAACAGTGTTTTCATTTTCGCCGGTAAACGAAGCAGAGTAAATATCGCAATAAGGAGGATAAATCATTGCTCGCCTTAATGCAATTTCATTTTTATAAAAGCCCTTGTAATCCTGATTAGCAGCATATTCAAGAGTTGAATTATAGGGATTTACTGTCTGTATAACAGCCTTGCCGTGATTATCCCTTCTACCGCTTCTGCCTATTACCTGAGTAATAAGATCAAAGCACCTTTCAGCACTGTTATAGTTTTCATCGTATAGCGAATTATCAGCATTAACAACACCGACAAGTTCAACATTTGGAAAGTCGAGTCCCTTTGCAACCATTTGTGTTCCGACAAGAATATCATAATCACCCTGTGAAAATGAAGAAAACAGTTTATCGTGACTAAACTTTTTCGCAGTTGTATCAGCATCCATACGAAGAATTTTTGCTTCAGGAAAGAGAGCGTTTAGCTCGTCCTCAATTCGCTGAGTACCGTATCCGCTGTATCTTACATTATTGCTTTTACATTCAGGACAGACATTATCAAGCATTTTAGTATAACCGCAATAATGACAGGTTAAACGATTGTTATAGCTATGATATGTAAGTGAAATAGAGCAGTTTGGACAGGTTATAACATGACCGCAGTCATTACAGGCGATAAAGGTATTATATCCCCTTCTGTTAATCAGCAGAATTGCCTGCTTGCCATTATCAAGTGTTTCCTGAATCAGCATGCGAAGTTTCGATGAAATAGGCGTTTTGTTTCCGTTTTTCATCTCATCCTTCATATCAACCATGATGACTTCGGGAAGAACGGAATTCCCGTATCTTTCATCAAGCTCACATAGAGTATACTTACCGCTTAAAGCATTAGAATAGCTTTCAAGAGAAGGAGTTGCAGACGTCATAAGAAATAGAGCATTATTGTATCTGCTCCTGAAATTAGCAACATCCTTTGCATTATATCTCGGTGTTCTTTCGCTTTTATAAGTGTTTTCCTGCTCCTCGTCCATAATAATTAATCCGAGATTATGAACGGGTGAAAAAACAGCGCTACGGGTGCCGACAACTATCTTGGCCTCTCCCCTGTCAATTCGCTTAAACTCATCATTTCTTTCGCCGAGAGAAAGAGCGCTGTGAATAACAGCAACATCTTTACCATATCTCCTGTGAAATATTGACAGCATCTGCGGTGTAAGACTGATTTCCGGAACAAGAACTATAACGTCCTTATTCATAGATACAGCCTTGTCGATTAGTTTAAGATATACTTGAGTTTTACCACTTCCGGTAACGCCGTAAAGTAGCCCTGTTCCGCCGTTTTCTACAAGCATTTTCGCATATGTTTCATATGCTTTTTTCTGTTTATCTGAAAGCGTAATTTCATACTTATCAGGAGTAAAATTCACTTGATACGGATTTCTGTAAATCTCTTTATCAAATATAGTTATAACTCCGTATTTTTCAAGATTTTTCAGAACAGAAACACCTACAGAACAAAACTCGCATATCTCATTAAGAGAGGCACTTCCTATATCAAAAAGAAGATCAACTACGCTTCTTTGCTTCACAGTCAGCTTAGGCAGATCTTCTTCCTTTTCAACAAGAAGTGAAACGGTTTTTGCAGACGCATCACCAATCTTGCCATACCCTCTGGGCAACATTTGTTTTATACAATCATAAGTTGTACAAAAACATCTTTCCTTAAGCCAGAGCGCAAGGCTGATCATTTCTTCATCAAGACACGGCTTATCGCCCTCAATGGAATCAATCTCCTTGAGGCTTGAATTAATTGCAGTATATAGTTTTAAAATAATACCGTCGCGAAGCACATTTCCGTATCCGAAAGGCACCTTTACTCTCATACCCACGCAAGCTTTTTTTTCAAGATGTGAGGGTACATAATAGTCATAATCCGATTCGGGATTAAAGAAGGTCTTTTCAACTGCGACAGTTGCAATTAATCTGTTCATTACTTATTTTCAGTAATCTCCTCAGGCTCTTCAACAACATACTTGCCTTCAAGAATTTCGTCCATAGCAGTTGAAACGGTTTTAACATCAATAGCTTCTTCACGTTCAATAGCTTCTTCTCTGATTTCTCTTGCGCGCTTAGCAACGCCTGTTACTATTGAGTAACGACTTGAGCAACCGTTTAAGAGTTTGTTAAGATCAGGATTAAACATAATAAAATCTCCTTTATTTATGCGTTGTGCTTTTTAAGCTCAGCGCAGATTATTTTATCTATTTCATCAACGCAGACCTCGAGGTCGTCGTTAACAACATTATATTTGTAAATATCCTTAAAAGACATTTCTTTATTAGCAATTTCCATTCGTGTTTTAATCTCTTCTTCAGGGTCTGTTCCTCTACCCCTGAGCCTTTTTTCAAGCACTTCAATGCTCGGCGGAAGAAGAAAGATTGAAACACATTCGGGAAAAAGTTTCATAACATTTTGCGCTCCCTCTGTTTCAATAATAAGAAAACAGATTTTGCCCATTTCAACTGCTTCGTGCACACCTTCAACAGGCGTTCCGTAGTAGCAGTCATTGTAGCAGGTATATTCAATAAGTCCGTTTGTTTCGATTAGATATTCAAACTTTTCCCTGCTTATAAAATAGTAGTTTACACCGTCTATTTCGCCTTCACGAGGCTTTCGGGTTGTAGCCGAAACGGACTTTACAACGTCCTTTCGTTTCTCACAAAGGCGTTTGAAAACAGTGTCTTTTCCGCATCCGCTCGGAGCAGAAAGAACTACGAGCATACCTTTATTATTCATCATCCATATCCCCAATATCAGCACCAAATTTAGAAGCGAGCTGCTTAAGCTCCATATAGGACAAAATAACATTGTCGCTATCAGTGATAATAACGCTCATTGTTTTTCTTCCGTGAGTAGCGTCAATTAAGGTTTTATTTGCTTTACTCTCTCTGATAATTTTTTTAATCGGAGCTGACTCGGGAGAAACGATGGATATTACTCTGTCAGCATTAACTAAATTATTAAATCCTATGTTTACTAAATTCATAATTATTTCCTTATTCAATATTTTGAATCTGCTCTCTGATTTTTTCAATCTCTGCCTTCATATCAACAACCTTTTTAGCTATTTCAACATCAGAGCATTTAGAGCCGATTGTATTTGTTTCTCTGTTAATTTCCTGAACGAGAAAGTCCATTTTCCTGCCGATTGCTTCATCGCTTTCAAGAAAAGCTCGAAGCTGGTCAATATGTGAACGAAGTCTTACTGTTTCCTCAGCTACAGCGACTTTGTCGGCATAAATTGCAACCTCCTGGATTATCCTCGATTCGTCAAGAGAAACGTCACCTATAAGCTCATGAACACGTTCTTTAAGCTTGTCGTTATACTCCTTGACTGTCTGCGGAGAGCGTTCTTCGATAAACGAAACTGTATCGAGAATAAACTGCGAACGAGAATAAACATCGTCAAACATCTTTCTTCCTTCAACTTCACGCATTTCGATAAACTTGTCAAGTGCTTCGTCGGTGACCTCTTTAACAAGGTCCCAGATTTTCTCCTCGTCTTCTTCACTTTTGCGAACAATAAGTACGTCCTGAAATCTTGATATAACAGAAGGGCTTATGTTGTTTTCAAGAGAATACGTTAATGAAATTTCGCTAAGTGCTTTTACATAAGCTGAAGCAAGTGTGTGATTAACAACAACGTCACATGCCTCTGTGTTGAGCGCCTCGATAGTTACATAACACTCAACTTTGCCCCTTGACACGCGGGAATTGATATAAGACTTAAGCTTTTCATCAAGAAAACCGTATTGTCTCGGACATCTTGAAAAAAACTCAAAATACCTGTGATTGACAGATTTAAGCTCAACAGTAATATTATAACCGTC
Organism: Ruminococcaceae bacterium UBA7030; assembly: GCA_002494125.1. Classification (GTDB taxonomy): domain Bacteria; phylum Bacillota; class Clostridia; order Oscillospirales; family Acutalibacteraceae; genus Eubacterium_R. Next base: position 11,357 of record DLBD01000006.1, read on the forward strand.
AATTTCTTTTACAGCCCTGCCAAAGCCGGTCATTGATTTAACCATTTTATCTCCTTTTGCGAATTCACTCGCCATTTATATTGACTTAATTATAAAATCAGGAATAGTTAAGGTCAAGAGTTTGTTAACACAATATTAATAAAATTAATATATTATTTACATTTTTATTTATATACAAAAACGCACAGGCTTTCGCCTGTGCATTTTTTAGTTGTTAAAACTCATCGCCGTCATCGTAGTCATCCTGGCTTGATGCTGTAATGACGCACGTTGTGTAAAATTTTTCTATGTCAGCCTCCGGGCTACTGTATTTCTTTTTAATCTTTTTCATCGTCTTACTCTCCAATCCTTATAATTAGCTTAAATGATATCCGTAATACGATGTGCAAATCGGACCATATGCAATAGCATCGATTGTTTCACCTGCGTATGTATATTGGTACTTTACATAAGCACGGGTCTGAACGGTTCTGTCAGACTTATTTGTCGTGCTTAATGAATAAGAATACTGATTGCTGCCCAAATATCTTTCGGTATTAACCTTCTTTGATATGTTAAGAGTGCCGACATTTTCAATAACAAGTGTTGATTCATTAAGTGAGTCAGTTGTACGAAGCGTGCCGCATTCGGTAACTGTTACTGGACCAAAATCACCACCGCCAACATTTGTTGTAAAGGCTGTACGAGTAGTCCACTTGTTTGAATACTTTGTAGTAACTCCTTCAGCTACGGTTGAACCCCAATCGTCGCCGGTAATCTCACTATAAGAGTAAACCATTGGAAGTTTGTTGTTCAGATAGAAGAGAGTTTCCTTGTCAGTTATTGTCTTAATTCCTTCATCACCGAGATCAACAGTGTACGTTTTCGTTACCTTTTGAGTTTCCGGATCCGTAGTTGTTGTCTGAACAAGTGAATAGAAATCCATGCTGCGATTAGCATACAACTCATATGAATTACCGTATGCAACCGGTACATATGTATCATGATCTGAATTATAGAATACAATAGCGTAACAATTTTCAACATTTGATGTGAAGTTGAAGCGATAGTCGTATTTTACATTTTCAACAATCGGCTCACCGTCAAGAGTGTAAGTATAGGTCTTATACTCGCCGTTTTCCTTTTGTGAGGAATTAGCCTCTCTTATCGGTCTGAAGGTTACACCACCTTCTGAGTTTTTAACATCACCAAATGTTGTATTAACACCATTCTTGTATTCAACGCCGTTAATTACCCAACCTACAATATCATAAGTAAGAGAGCTTGGAACACGATATGTTTTGCCGCCGATAACAACATTTCTCTGATCGCTTGTATCAACAACAATTGCAGTGCTGTCGTCGCTTACATTAATTGTATGAAGCGGATTGCTTGAAAGGTTGTTAATAACAATCTGACCGCCTTCAGCCGTTTCACCCGGAAGAACATATGCATTAACTGTCATATTACCCGTTGTGAAAAGATTGTAGGTGTTTGAGGTGTTGCTGTGGACAATTTCCTTTCCGTCAACGCTCCATCTTGCAACCTTGACATCCGAAGCGTCCTGAATATTGCTGTCAGCTGCTTTAAGAAGCGGTAACCAATAGCTGTCTGCTACGTCAACTGTTGTAAGAGCACCGTAGGTTTTTACAATTTCCTGTGCGGAGCCTACAGGTGTTTCTGATACTGTACCGTCGCTATTGAGAAGATATACATTAACTGTAACGGTATATTGCTTTGATACAGGAGAAGTTCCCTGCTCTTGGTCGCCGTTATTTGCTTCGTTGATAGCGTTAAGAAGTGTTCTTGTGCCGTTATCAACAATATCTGTCGGCGACATTCCTGCAGCACCGGGAACAGTTTTAACCTGATCATAAACAGCCTTACCATTATCTATTGTTTCAAGGTCTGAATACTTAGTTCTGTCAAGCGTTGCATAAACCATTCCAAGTGTTTCGTATGCCTGACCTGCTTCGCGTGACGCAGGAATTACAGTTGAATGAGTTGTACCGTCTAAAATGTGCGCATTGTTAGAACAGCATTGGAAGTATAAATCATATGTACTGTATTCCTCGTATGAGAAGAGAAGCGGATGTTCTGAATTTGAAAGAACATAAAGGTTTTGAATAGCATTGTCAAGTGCAGTTGCAAGAGCGTTTACAGTGTTGTCTGTGTAACCTTCCTTGTCGCCGTATTCAGATGAACCTGACTTCTGGTTAGCGATTACATACATAGCTTCTTCTGCATCGGCAATAGCGTCGTTATAGTCAGACCAAACAGTATTCTTAATACAACCCTGCTTTGAAGGTGCGGTCTTAACCTCCTCAAGCGCAATCTTGAGGTTTGTATAAGCGCCGTTATTTTCGGAAATCGGCAGGAGCTCGCGGGTTGTTTCGTCAAATACATCGCCACTTGTTGTAGTGTCTTCAACACCTTCAGGTATTGTTTCAGACATAGATGAGGTTTGAATTAGAGCGCCTTCAATGTCGTCAGCACAATGAACAACTGCGCCTTCAAGACCTGAATAACCCGAGTAGTTTTCACCGGCGCCGGAATAATTATATCCATTTGGATGACTTGCTTCGTCGTACTGGTTCGGGTCTATTTCAGTTAATATATCAATTTTATTGAACCAATCCTTTAGACCGCCCTCCTGATAATCCTTAATTCTGATACCGTCGCTTACCCAGCTTTCTGATACATTAACAAGCTTATCACGAAGAGGTTTGTAATTTATTGTATAAGCATCAGCATTTGATGTTATTGAACTAGTTGTAGGACGAGTACTTTCGTGTTTAGCTTCGCCCTTATCCCAAGCACCGTCTGATGCTATTGATACCGATGTGGTTTTTTCGTAATAATCATTTGTAAACAAACCTGATGAATAATCAAAATACATTCTATTGTAATAATATCTAAAAGTATCTTTATTTTTATGATAACCAGTATAAGTTGGATTATTTCTATCATAACCTACCACATATCCTGCTTGTTTACCAACACTATCATCAGACCAATTACCGGTTGAATAATTAGTAGAATTTGGTTCTAAGAAATAGTAAACAGTTCCACCATTATTTTTTTCGTCTTTATATCCTCTCCATCCTTCATGAAGGCTGAAAAGTGATGAAGAAGCTTCAACATAGTCGAGATAAGCCCAAGCTGTACCAACTGCTGTATTATTTTTAAACCTTAAAGCAATTGGATAATACGGATTGTTTACACCATCATATAAAGTGACAACAGATGAAGGTACAAAATAATCAATATTAAGATAGAATTTTTTTGTTTGTGCTTGCCATGATCCAGACTGTGAACAAAACAGTATATTTTGACCGCCATTAACTGCTTCATTAGCATTTCCATAATGCGCTACGCCATCCCAAGTTAAATTAGTGAATGGCTGCATTGCCTCGGTTGCAGTTTCAAGTGCAACTGCACATTCATCAAGTGACGGATTTGTGAAATCTGAAGCTGCAGTTCTGTTACCGTACTTATATGCGTCTGCATACTCAACCGCAACAAGATATGCGTCATACGCGTCTTCAAGATTTGTATAAACATTAGTCATTGAATCCATCTTAGCTTCATACGCTTTAATTGCTTCAACAATACGATCGTACTTTGCGTCAGTAGTTGAAAGCTTGATGTTGCCGAGAAGCTTTACTGAATTGTCAATATCAGTTGCGCATTGAAGTGCGGCTTCATCCATATTTTCGGCTGAACCCGAATAATTATAAGGATGACCGTAGTAAGTTGAACCGGTATTCGGATTAAGCGAGGTAGCTGAATCATACGCTCTGAAAAGATTTTCAAGTCCGCCCTGTGAATACTTACTTCTTATATCAGAAAGATAACTCTTGTTTGTTGAGTTATTGGAAGCGTCTTTAAGAGCGTCAATAAGCTTTGCGTAATCAATTACTACAATATCAGGACCCGCATTGTTAAGAGAAATATTAATCTGATAATCATCAGAGATATAAGTATATTGACCGTTCATAACCCAGCCTGTTGAAGAATAACAGGTATAAGTGCTTGAAGGAGCGCTTGAAAGTTCTAAAGCATTCTTATACATACGGTACGTTGTTCTGGTGTCCGTATAGTCCTCATTAAGTGTTTCGGCGTAGGTATGTTCATCCGTATTAGTTGTATCAATCGGGATACAATCCGTTTCGTTATAAACAGTTTCGGGCCACTGAAGCGAAGATTTGTTTGTAGCGCCTCTCCACCAGTTATTGGTAAGATTAAAGCTATTCATTGATTCGTTTAAGTATAACATATTTACAGAATAAAGCTTTTCACTGTTTATAAAGCCTGCAACTACCGGAACTGTCGGCGTTGTCTTGCCATCATAAAGAAGAACGGTATTCGGATAATAGATATACGCGTCAGCACCGTAAACCCATAATCCAACACGCCTTTGCTTCATCTTTACAAAGCCTTCTTCATAGAAGTTGTCGGAAGCGCTTGCATCAGTATATACAACATTACTGAAATAATCAGACTCTACAGGAGTCGGATTACCGCTTGAATCAGAGCCGTAAATCGGAGTATGATTACCGGTAATTTCTGAAAATGCGGTCATTTTTGTAATTGCTGCGTTAAGAGCAACCCTTGCACTTTCTTTTTCAGCTGCAGTGCCGTCGTTGAAAGCTGCAATTGCATCCTTATATGCTTCATATCCGTCTGCAAGGTTGTTGAGCATTCCGTTATAACCGGAGCCGCTCATACCGATTATAAGCTCCTCATATGCGTCTATAGCAGCGTCGAGTGTTGAATAATTTGCCTCGCCTGAATATGTATCAGCATAGTAGAGAGCAGGAAGCTTTGCAACCTGTGACGAAGTAAGACCAACATTATATACACGGAAGTCACGCATCCAGCCGGTGAATTTTGCGTCATCGCTCCAGATAGCTCCGCCGAGATTTACGTTTGTAAGTCCGTTATAAAGCGTGCTGTCAATTTTATCTGTTGTGAGCGTCTTTGCAGCAACACCGTCAACGTATAAAGTAACTGTTGTTCCGACTAAAGTTACAGTATAGAGATGCCAGCCGCCACCGAGATTATAAGGAAGCTGTCCGAAATTCCAGTCTCTGTTTGAATATGAGCCGGATGCAAATTCCATATATCCTCTTGAATCACCGGCGGTAGTATTCCACATTGAGATATAATTTGCGTCTGCTTGTAAAGCGTTCCAATCACCTGCGGCAACGCCATAATTTGCAAGTTCGAAAAATCTTCCTTTTGTAGCAGATGCATAATCAGGCTTACCATAAAAAGATATTGTAAGTCCTGTTTCCGTGCTTGCGTTATTTGATATAGCAGTACCTACATTTGCGCTAAGGGAAGACGCATTAAAATATGCAGCGCCTTTTTTGTTCATATAAGCGCTGTTTTGCCATGTGGCTGTACCACTAAGATTATAACTACCGCTTGTTGTACCGGTGTTTGTTGTTATATCGTCAACAAGATACTGAAGAATAAGATTATCTGCAATATCAAGCGTTGAGGAAGACTTATCTTCTCTTGCATTATTAAAGAGTCCTGCTGAATCTGCCTTGAGAAGATAATTATACTGCTGTTCAGTAATCTTTAATACTGAACCGTGACGTGGAGTAAACTGATTAAATGAAGCATTTGATACCGAGTCATAATAATCAGCTATATCTACCATATAACCTTGTACGGAGAAGTCACTTCCATTTGTTTTATAGGTCATTGTTCCGTAATAACCCTTTGCGTAAAGAGCGTTAATGTTTTTACCAAAGTTATATACGGCAAAACCTAATCCAAGTCCGTAGCAGTCTGCAAGATAACGAATATTACCGTCAGCGTCAATCCATGCCTGACAACCCTCAGTAGCGCCATAGTTATAACCGTGGTTGAGCATAATCGGATTTGTGTAAGGACCTGTAAGGTTATCAGACTTTACAAGAACAATTGTTCCTTTACCCTCTGACTTATAGAACATATAATATGTTCCGTCGATATAAGTGATATCAGCGTCAATACAAGCACCGCCATCAAGAGCATATGCGTTAAAGAGAAGCTGTGGCTCTTCCCATGTTGAAACATCAAATAGGTCTGTAGCGTAGATATAGTATAATTCCTGCTTGTCTGTACCACACTGTGCTTCTGTATGGGTGTCATCCTGGAAGGCAAAGTAAATCATATATTTGTTTACATCGCTGTCCCAAATTATCTGCGGAGCCCATGAGTAGTTAATATAGTTACTGTTTGTATTACAGTTTGGAAGGTCGTAAAGGTCAACGTCATACTCCTCCCAGTTAACTAAATCAGTTGAACGCCAAAGAACAAATCTGTGTGCTGACTTACCCCAGTCGGCGTTCTGATAAGTTTCGTCGGTTGCTATGATGTAGAAATAACCGTCCTGTCCCTCTATGATATACGGATCACGAGCATTGTAGGAGGTTGTTGAGCCCGTCTGAGTAATAACAGGATAGTTGTCATTAAGTGCTGTAAAGGTCTGACAATCCTCTGACACTGCAAAACGCATAGCCTGAGATGAGTCATAAGTTGTTCGTGAGTCATTATTGCCGGTAAAATACGGGAAAAGATAATAATCTTTTTCATTACCGACAGACGCAGGCTGTGTATATAAATTAATATTATCTACTTCAAGCTTGTTAAAGAACCAAGCAGTATCATCGTCACCGATTGTTATAGATGTAATTGCACTTGTGTCAAAATTATCGCTCTTAATAGTGCCGTAATCAATAAGACGATTACCATATGCGTCGGTAATATATGCTTTAAGTACCTTCTCTTTATATTCGATAATATAATGGTATGCTGTATTAGTTGTAAGCTTTGAGTTTTCCGTTGAACAGGTATTAGCCGAAGAGCCTGAAACTGCTGCAAGCTGTCCTTCGATATTTATCTGTCCGCTTCCAAGCTGATTGAAAAATACATTTTGACTGATGTTCGGACCTGAATCCTTTGTCAAATGAGAATCATAGTCGCCATTAGTTAAAATGTTAATCAAACTATAGTTATTGCTGTTTGCATTAAAATTACCATTAAAACGGAACTGCATATCAAGAAGGAACTTATCTGCGCCGGTTATAGGAGTTCCTGATGAAGTAAAGGTGGAGCCGTCCTCAGTATAACCGTCCATAAAGATATATCCGTTGTCAATCTTTGCGCCATTACCGTCGTTTTCATTATCAACATGTGATTTTGAATACTCTTCACCATACCACTGCATATAGTTATTACTGCCGTCGGTTGATGTAAATTTAATACCGTCAGCTTTATTAGCCGTCCATGCAGCGTTTTCAAAATCAGTTGAAGATACAAGATTCCAATCAGAGCCAACAGTATAACCGTTAAGCTCATCTTTAACCTGCGACTCAGAAAGAGCGCCGTTATAGAATCTTAAGTCTTTTAACGTACCGGAATAGAAAGGATCATTGCCGGCACCGGTAAGCTTATATCTTGAAGCGCCGATATAATTTGTGTCGTATTCTGAAAACTCATTAAGAACACTCTCAATAATTGCAGCATTACCGGTTTTGTATTCCATAGTATTATACTTGGAACCGTTAAGATAATAAGTTGCACCGTCATGAGTATAGACAACTGTTACATTGACAGCAGTGTTTTGTATACCGATTGATTCCGAAAGCTTAGTTCTTGCCTGAAGGGTTTCACTACCGCTGCTGTTTACATAAACTGTATTAAAGTTGCTGTCTCCATAAAACCAAGTGGTAGATGCCGTTAAATAAAAACTACTTTTTATTGAGGTATCTTTACCAAAGGAAAACAGATGCTGATGATTATTAGATGGATTACTTGCTTTGATATTAAAAGATACAGTAAAACCATCTTCGGCACTTACATCGCTGAATATTCCTGTATCATTAATCGAAAGATACGCGGAATTGAAGGTAGCAGTACCGTCAGCAGAAGCTGTAATCGTACCACCGCCTAAGGTAAGTGCACCTGTTTGATTAGATACAGCATCATATGTATAATCGCTGGTTGTAAAGTATTGAGCAAGAAGCTCAGGAGTTGTATCAGCGCTTGCAACAATAGGTGTAAAAGGCAAAGCAGAACATACCATTACAACAGCTAAAACAATTGACGCCATTCTTTTAGCTAATTTGTTTTTCATAAAAATTCCTCCTTAATTATTAATGCGGGTTTTGCAAACGCTTACTGACTACGCTTTTGCAAAAGGCATTATCAAAATATACTTTTTTTAGTTTATGTACCGATAATTAGTATTATAGGTAGTAATATGTCTATTTTAATTACTAATCAGAGAGCTTTTCTTATGTCTATAAATTGTAATTAATTCTTCTAATTAATGGACACAAGTCCGACAAAATTAAATTTTTAACAAAATTTACAAAAAATTCACAATTCTACTTGACAAATATAAATGTTTATAATATTATTAATATATAAAACTATGGATTAATATATTTTTATGTATTTGTTCATAATTCTTGTAGTACTAATTATCGGT
>DLBD01000019.1 GCA_002494125.1 Ruminococcaceae bacterium UBA7030
TCATACCCTTCGCGCCTTCAGTCAAAACAAGCTCTGCGCCGTAAGCTTTCATAAGATTTCTTCTTTCAACGCTCATTGTTTCAGGCATCGTAATAATAATACGGTATCCCTTAGAAGCAGCCACTGCCGAAAGACCTATACCGGTATTACCACTCGTAGGCTCAATAATAACCGAACCCTCCTTGAGAATTCCTTTCTCTTCTGCATCCTCAATTATTGCCTTTGCAATTCTGTCCTTAACAGATCCGGCAGGATTAAAATACTCAAGTTTTGCAAGAATTGTTGCTTCTACTTCATTAGCTTTAGAAAAATTATTCACCTCAACAAGCGGTGTGTTACCTACAAGTTCAAGTGCTGATTTATAAACTGACATAATAATTATCTCCTTTGAATGATATTATATTATTTTTATTTAACGGAGTCAAATGCTTTTGAAAGTGCATAAATAAGATCGTCAATATGCTCTGTTCCGATAGAAAGCCTGATTGTATTCGGCTTAATATTTTGTTCCAAAAGCTCGTCTTCGCTAAGCTGACTATGTGTTGTTGTTGCCGGATGAATAACAAGTGATTTAACATCTGCCACATTTGCAAGAATTGAAAAGATATCAAGATTATCAATAAAGTGTTTTGCTTCCTTCTCGCCGCCTTTTATCTCAAATGTAAAGATAGAGCCGGCACCATTTGGAAAATATTTATTATAAAGCGCCTGATATTTAGGATCAAGACTCGGATGATTAATCTTTTCAACCTGTGGGTGATTTTTAAGATAATCTATAATCTTAACTGTGTTTTCAACATGTCTTTCTACTCTTAAGGAAAGTGTTTCAAGTCCCTGAAGAAGAAGAAAAGCATTAAACGGAGAAATCGCTGCACCGGTATCACGAAGAAGAATTGCTCTGATATATGTTACAAATGCTGCCTTTCCTGCAGCTGCAACAAAGCTGACTCCGTGATATGACGGATTTGGAGAAGCGATCTGAGGATACTTTTCCTCACTCCATTCAAAATTTCCACTGTCAACTATGACACCGCCAAGGGTTGTACCATGACCTCCAATAAACTTTGTTGCGGAATGAACAACGATATCTGCGCCATATTCAATAGGTCTTAAAAGATATGGAGTTGCAAATGTTGAATCAACAACAAGCGGTATGCCGTGCGAATGAGCAATTTCAGCAAGCGCTTCTATGTCGATAAGGTTTGAATTCGGATTACCAAGCGTTTCAATAAATATTGCCTTGGTTCTATCATTTATAGCGTTTTCAAAATTTGACAAATCGTCCGGATTTACAAATGTTGTTGTAACGCCGTAATTAGGAAATGTATGAGCAAGAAAATTATATGTTCCGCCATAAATTGTATTTGCAGCAACTATATTGTCGCCTGCAAATGCAAGAGCCTGAAACGTGTAAGACAGAGCAGCTGCACCTGAAGCTGTTGCAAGAGCAGCAACGCCGCCTTCTAATGCTGCAATTCTTTCTTCAAAAACACCCTGTGTTGAATTTGTGAGCCTGCCGTAAATGTTACCGGCGTCAGTAAGATTAAATCTTGCCTGAGCGTGCTCGCTATCACGGAAAACATATGATGTGGTCTGATAAATCGGAACTGCCCTTGAATCTGATGCGGGGTCCGGAGTCTCTTGTCCTTTATGAAGCTGTATTGTTTCAAAATGATATTTGTATTCTGACATAATTATTAATTCCTTTCATAGTTAGATTTTGTTTTTATGATTAATAACAACATCGAAAACACATTCGTTCATTTCTTATATTGCACTTAATAATATATTTAGTTTTTTGCATAATTAACACCTCTTTATATTACCTACTATTTATGTAGGTTTCCTGTGTTATATGCAATATACCATATATTACCTACTTTGTCAATAGGTTTTTAGTATTTTTTTCAAAAAAATTTATTACCGCAAAAAATGCCCTTCGCAACTATTGATTGCAAAAGGCATTTTTATTAGTATTCATCAAGGAAAGAATGTTTTTCTCCCTTAAAGTTGTACCCGATTAACGTGTCAAGTTTGACATTGTGAACGCTTGTAAACACATTGTGTTCAATATCAGGATTAATTCTTTTTATTCTATTTACTAAATTTGACATTTCAATATTTTCATCAGCATTTAGTGAAAGAGAAATATTATTAAATGCTCTCCACTTATTGATATCACTTTGATAAACGCTGAAAAGCGGTCTTATAACCGTTATGCCGTCAATAACTTCTTTTGGCAATACAGAACTAACAGAAGAATTATAAAAAAGATTATATATTATCTTATTAATTACATCATTTAGATTATCTGAAAATGCAAGCTTTGTTACTCCGGATTTCTTTGCAAGTAAAACAGCAGTATTTTTATCATTACACGAAATAAGCTCAATTCCAAGCACATCGGACAAATCACACTGTCCGAAACATTTTATACTGAAATCTGTATCAGAGATATTTTTAAGATGAATCAGAAGCATTAAAAGAAGTAGTGACGCACAATCATTTTTTAGATATACGCCCACGACATCTTCATTACTGATTAGCCCATAATTTTTACATGAAGCTACAAACGAATTCCAAATGCTTTTTCGATATGTTTTAATAATACTTCTTATAAGAAGCTGTTTTTGCGAAAGTTGTCTTGCCATTATTTTACCAATATAAACGAAGAATAAATATTCCTTACATCATCAATACCAAACTTCATTGGATTATTCTTTATTCTTTCAAGGTTAACTCCATTGACAGTTTCTTCAAATTCATCACGGCTCATTATTATACTGTCAAGAAGTCCGAGTTTTTTTATATACTGCTCAAGTGTCGACGGATTAAAGCCTGTGAGTTTTTCAAGAAAGGAAAGTGTTTCAATGAGCACTTCATCATTTGAGTTTTCAGCCATATATTTCCAAATATAAACTAAGCTGATAACACAAGCCTGTCCGTGTGCAAAACCGAGAAGTTTGTGAAGCTTATAGCTAAAAGCGTGCGGCGCCGCAGTTTGTGCTATATTAATTGCTCTGCCTGCAAGCTCGCTGCATTTCATCATTGACTCAAATGCAGATTTATCACCTTCGATAAATGCGTCAAAATTATTTGCAAATAGCTTTAGTGACTCGACACTATACCGCTTACTTTCATCGTTTGAATTTTTTGAAATATATGCTTCAAAACTGTGGCAAAAAGCGTCAAATCCGGTAACGATTTTTTGAAAAGTCGGAAGAGTTTCAAGTGTATAATAGTCAAAGATAGCATATTCCGGTATAAGTGAAACATCCTTTACCGACTGCTTATCACCGTTTTCATAAAGCACTGCAGTCTTTGTAACCTCAGCACCCGTACCTGCAGTGGTCGGTACTGCAATAATCTTTATGTCGCTATCAGCGTAATATTTAATGCCCTTAGCGCAGTCAATGGCACTTCCACCGCCAACTGCAGTAATAAGGTCACAGCCGGAACTTTTTAATAAATCAACGCTGTTTCTGACGGATTTTGTTTCCGGGCAAGGCTCAAATCCGGTAAAAGAAACTACATTAATGCCAAGCTTTTCAAGAGCTTTACGATAACCAAATCGGTCGTACTCCTTACTTGAAACAAAGAAAACTTTTTTTGGATTCAGCTTATTTATTATATTTTCAAATTCAGTTATAAATCTGCCATTATCCATATTTATTTAATAACCTTACATCCCTTCGATACAGGAGTTGTAATAAAAATATCTTTTGAATATTTTTCAAGCTCTTTTGAAGCATTCTCTGCATTTTCTTTTTCGTCGAAAATACCAAAAACGGTTGGTCCGCTTCCACTCATACAAACTCCGAGCGCTCCGTTCTTCCTCATAACATCCTTGATATCAACCTTGTAAGGAACATGTATAAATTGTTCAAATACATTTTCCATACTCTGTGCTATCAAAGGAAGGTCTCGACTTTGCATAGCCTTAAGAAAGCCAAGCTTGTCCGGTGTATGTGTTTTTCCACACTCATCAAACTGTTTGTATGCCTCTCCTGTATTAACACCGCAATCAGGCTTTGCAAGAAGAATATAACACTTGCGAAGCGGCTTAACTTTATTAAGCACATCGCCGATACCCTGTGCAAGAAGTGTACCGCCCTTAATACAAAACGGAATATCAGCTCCGATTTTTACTCCGATTTCACAAAGATCATCATCAGAAAGTCCTGCGCCGGTAAGCTCGTTAAGCGCAACTAATACTGCTGCACCGTCAGCACTGCCGCCGGCAAGTCCTGCTGCATGCGGAATTCTTTTTTCGATATGAATTTTAATTCCCGTATTTTTGATCTTTGTTTGGGCAAAAAAAGCCTTTGCAACCTTATAAGCAATATTTGTTTTATCAGTCGGGATAGAAGCATTGTTGCAAGAAATATATATTCTTTTTGACTTTGTCTGTGTCACTGTTACTGTATCATAAATGCCAATGCTTTGCATTATCATAAAAAGATCATGATAACCGTCATTCCTTGTTGCGACAATATCCAGAAGAAGATTTATCTTTGCATATGCCTTAACCTTAATATCCATTATTTATTTTCTCCAAGCTCCTTGACAAATTCACCGATTCTGTTAATTGCTTCCCTTATATTATCAATTGAATAGCAATATGAAGCTCTGATAAATCCTTCGCCGCAATCGCCGAAAGCATTACCAGGTACAACTGCAACTTTTTTTGTCATAATGAGCTTTTCACAAAATTCCTCTGACGAAAGTCCCGTAGACTTAATGCAAGGGAACAGATAAAATGCACCCTCAGGTTCAAAACAATCAAGACCTATTTCACGAAATGCATTCACTGCGTAACGCCTTCTCATATCATAATCAGCAAGCATTTTTTCAATATCCTCGTCACCGTTTTTAAGCGCCTCAATAGCAGCATACTGTGAGTTTGTAGGTGCTGACATAATAGCGAACTGGTGAAGCTTCGTCATTTGAGAAATAACAGGCTGAGGTCCAACTGCATATCCAAGTCGCCATCCTGTCATAGCATATGTTTTTGAAAAGCCGTTGATTACAACTGTACGCTCTCTCATATCAGCTATTGAAGCGATAGAAACATGCTTTTGGTCACCGTATGTAAGTTCGCTGTAAATCTCGTCAGAAAGGACAAAAAGATTGTGCTTTTTAATAACCTTTGAAATAGCAATAAGGTCATCCTTACGCATAACTGCCCCGGTCGGGTTATTAGGAAACGGAAGAATGAGAAGCTTGGTTTTATCAGTAATTGCAGCTTCAAGGTCTTCTGCAGTAAGTCGGAAATTATTTTCGTTTTTTGTTACAACGCTTACTGCCTTACCTCCTATTGTTTCAACTATAGGCTTATAGCAAACAAAACACGGCTCCACAATAAGAACCTCATCACCCGGCGAAACAAGCGCTCTGATGCACATATCAATACCCTCTGAACCTCCGACAGTTACCATAATCTCAGTTTTCGGGTCATATTTTACACCGTACTTTCTTTCAAAGAATACAGATATTTCTTCTCTTAATCTTAAAAGACCGGCATTTGCAGTATAACGGGTTGAACCTCTTTCAAGGCAAGCAATACCCTTTTGTCTAATATGCCAAGGCGTCAAAAAGTCAGGCTCGCCGACGCCGAGAGAAATAACATCATCCATTTCCTCGGCAATGGAGAAAAACTTTCTTATTCCGCTTGGTTTCACCTCTACAACCTTAGGGTTAAGGAATTCATCATAGTTAATCAAAATGAAATCTTCCTCCTTTCGTCTTTAGGCGTATCGACAAACATTACACCCTGCTCCTTAAACTTTTTAAGCACAAAGTGTGTAGATGTTGAAACAACACCTTCAAGAGGAGAAAGTCTTTTTGCAACAAAAAGCGCAACCTCCTGGAATGACTTGTCCGTTACTGTGCAGCAAAGGTCAAAGCCACCGCTCATAAGAAAAACGCTCTCAACCTCGTCGAGCTCTGAAATACGCTGTGCAATGTCGTCAAAACCTCTGCTGAATTTCGGCTGAACCTTAATTTCAATTAAAGCAGTAACATATTGCGTATCTGTCTTTTGAGTATCAATCATCGCACGGTATCCGCGAACAATACCGTCATCTTCAAGTTCTTTTATTTTCTTTTCAACAACACTCTCGTCAAGTCCGAGCATTACAGCAATTTCTTTATTTGTAAGTCTTGGATTTTTCTCAAGAATAGATAAAAGCTTTTCCATAAAATTACCTCACTCAATATTAATTAAAACAGGTTGCCTTTTTTCAAACACAGTAACCTGATCAAATCCGCATTCTTTTGCAATTTCATATCCGTCAGTTATACCCTGACACATTTTATTCGCATAATGAGAATCAGAACCTATAGTTATATATTTACCTCCAAGCTCTTTATATTTTTTTATAAGAGCCTTATCAGGCATAGTATCCTTAAGCTCACCGAAAAGTCCCGACGTGTTTATTTCAAGCGCCTTACCGTTTTTAATAAGTGATTTGAATATTTCATCAATTACATCATCAAAACGGCTTAAATCGACCTTTATTCCCTCTCTTCCCTTAATGTACCTTAAAGGATATGTAAGATGAGCAAGAGAGTCAAATGCGCCCCACTCGCAAAGTTTTAATATATCATCAAAATATCTTTGCAAAAGCGGATATACATCAATGTCAGTATAATGCAGATAATAAAAGTCCTTTTCATTTTCAAGGTTATGAAGCGAGCCCAGTATAAAATCATAATCGTAAAGGCTTAAGTACTTTTCAACCTTGTTTTTTCTGTATATGCCCTGACCGATTTCAAGTCCCTGATAGACCTTTAACCGACCGTCAAATTTTTCTTTCGCTGCTTTTGTCGCCTCAAACTGCTCTTTGCAGTAAGAGTCAAAGTCATCTTCGCCGTCAATATCACAGTGGTCAGTTATCGCTATTGCCGCTGCGCCCTTTTTTATAGCACTTTCACAAAGAGCGTTACAGCTGTCACTTGCATCAAAGCTAAGCTCACTATGAGAATGCATATCAATAATATTCTTATATTTCACAATATTCCTCTTAATATATTATTTATATGGTATTTTACCACATATTAAAAAAAAATAAAATATATTTCTGTACTTTATTGAAAAAAGTTTTATACTTTGTTATAATTTTTATAATATTTTGGCTTTTAAATAGCGGAGGTATAATTATGAAAGCTGTAATTACTGTTGTCGGAAAAGACACTGTAGGCATACTTGCAAAGGTTTCAAGCATCTGTGCCGAGTATAAAATCAATATCATTGATGTGTCACAGACAGTTATGGACGATATGTTTTGTATGATTATGATGGCTGATATATCAGAAAGCACCGTTGATTTTACAAAGTTTTCAGACGACCTTTCAAAATACGGTGAGGAAAATAATCTTCAGATTCACACAATGCACGAGGATATTTTCAACTCCATGCATAGGATATAGGAGGATTCATCCTTGATTAATACAAATGATATTCTTGAAACAATCAGAATGATTCAGGATGAATGTCTTGATATCCGTACAACAACGATGGGTATTTCCCTGCTCGATTGCGGCGACGCGGATATTGATAAATCCTGTATCAAAATCTATGATAAAATCTGTACCAAAGCGGAAAAGCTTGTTGCAGTAGGCGAAGGAATTGAAAAGGAATACGGTATTCCGATTATCAATAAGCGCGTCAGCGTTACGCCGATTGCCATTATGGCGGGCATCAGCGGTGGAGACCCTGTTCAGTATGCCAAAACCCTTGAAAAAGCGGCTCAGACTATCGGCGTAAACTTTATCGGCGGATACTCCGCTCTTGTTCAAAAGGGCTTTGCTGCAGGCGATTTAGCGCTGATTAATTCCATTCCGGAGGCGCTTGCTTCTACCGAGCATCTCTGCGCTTCCGTCAACATTGGCTCTACAAAAGCGGGCATCAATATGGATGCCGTAAGACTCATGGG
>DLBD01000056.1 GCA_002494125.1 Ruminococcaceae bacterium UBA7030
CAGATTGAGGTAACCTTCGATATCGACGCAAACGGTATTGTTCACGTATCTGCAAAGGACCTTGGCACAGGCAAGGAACAGCACATTTCAATCACAGCTTCATCAAACATGAGCAAGGATGATATAGAAAAGGCTGTTAAGGAAGCAGAACAGTTTGCAGAAGAGGACAAGAAGAAGAGAGAGGCTGTTGACCTTAAGAACGAGGCAGACCAGATGGTTTACCAGACAGAAAAGCTTCTTTCAGAGGACGGCGACAAATTCTCATCAGAGGATAAGTCTGACCTTGAGGCAAAGACAAATGCACTTAAGGAAGCGCTCAAGGGTGACAACACAGACGCCATTAAATCTGCTAAAGAGGATTTACAAAACAAGTTCTACGAGGTTTCACAAAAGCTTTACGAAGCTGCACAGGCTGCAGGAGTTGACCCGAATGCAGCTGCAGGATCAAACCCGGCAGGCGAAACCGACGCTGACTATACCGAGGTTGACGACAACTAATTAAAATAATTATTGCCACACTGTGCAACGCACGGTGTGGCTGACATACTTACTGACTACGGAGGGCTAAAATGCCTGAGAATAAAAGAGATTATTATGAGGTACTCGGCGTAAGCAAGGGTGCTTCTGAAGACGAGATAAAAAAAGCATACCGTAAAACAGCCAAAAAGTATCACCCTGATCTCAACCCCGGTAACGCCGAGGCTGAGGCAAAATTCAAGGAGTGTAACGAGGCTTACGAGGTTTTGTCAGACCCGCAGAAAAAGGCAAGGTACGACCAGTTCGGATTTGCAGGGGTTGACCCGAATTACGGAGCAGGTCAGGGCGGCGGCTTTGGCGGTGGTTACGGCTTTGAAGGCGATATTGACCTTGGCGATATATTCTCCTCCTTCTTTGGCGGAGGTGGTGGTTTCGGCGGCTTTGGCGGCAGGAATCCAAATGCGCCTACACGAGGAAGAGATTTAACAAGCTCTGTTTCCCTTACGTTTGAAGAGGCTGCAAAGGGCTGTAAGAAAACCGTTGAGGTTATGCGTGTTATGGACTGCAGCGACTGTGGCGGCACAGGTGCTGCAAAGGGCACATCTCCCACCACCTGTCCCGACTGCGGCGGCAGAGGCATTGTAAACACTCAGCAGAGAACACCTTTCGGTGTTATGAGCACGCAGAAAACCTGTGCACGTTGCGGCGGTAAGGGTAAGATTATCACATCGCCTTGCCAGAAATGTAACGGAAAAGGTAAGGTCCGCACAAGGAAAAAGGTTGAGATTAACATACCTGCAGGTATCGACGATGGTCAGGTAGTAAATGTAAGAGGCTACGGCAACACGGGTACTAACGGAGGTCCGTCAGGCGACTTGAAGGTCGTAGTTTCAATTAAAAAGCATCCTTACTTTAAGCGTGACGGTTACGATGTGTGGTTTGACCAGCATATTTCCATTGTGCAGGCAACTCTCGGCACGACCGTATCAGTCCCGACTCTTGACGGCAATTTAGAACTCAATATCCCTGCCGGCACACAGCCCGGCGAGGTATTCACCCTCAAAGGTAATAAGGGCATTCAGAGGCTCAACAGCATCAGCAAGGGTGACGAGCACGTAAGAGTAATTGTCGATATTCCTAAAAAGGTAACAGACGAACAGAAGGAGCTTCTCAAGGAGTTTGAAAAGGATTATATTCCGCCGAAAAATGCGGGCAAAAAAGGCTTCTTCGACAAATTCAAATAAAAACAAAAACGGAACACGATTTCCAATCGTGTTCCGTTTTATTATATTACTATTACGTTTTTATACATTTATTTCGACTTCCACTCCAAGGAGGTCTTTTTCCTTTTCAAGTATCGGCTTGATAACCTCTTCAAGAAAATCTGCCGTCTGCTGCGGCGCTCTGCCAACAAAGTTTTCAGGCTTGAGAACCTTGAGGATTTCCTCTTTAGTTGTCATAAACGCAGGGTCGTTTGCTATTCGGTCAACGAGGTCATTTTTACCTCCCTCAACCTTAACGACTGCCCCTGCCGCCATTGAATGCTGCCTGATCTTTTCGTGAAGTTCCTGACGGTCGCCGCCTTTTTTTACAGCGTCCATCATAATGTTTTCTGTCGCCATAAACGGCAGCTCGCTCATCAGCCTTGCCTCGATAACCTTCGGATAAACAACGAGTCCTGAGGTTACGTTGATATAAAGGTCAAGTATACCGTCTGTTGCAAGAAATGCCTCTGCAATCGAAACTCGCTTGTTTGCCGAGTCGTCAAGCGTTCTTTCAAACCACTGTGCAGACGCTGTCCATGCAGGGTTGAGAGCGTCAATCATAACATATCTTGAAAGCGACGCAATACGTTCGCTTCTCATAGGATTGCGCTTATATGCCATTGCAGATGAGCCGATTTGGTTTTTCTCAAACGGCTCTTCAATCTCCTTAAGATTCTGGAGAAGTCTTAAGTCGTTAGAAAACTTACAACAGGACTGCGCAATGAGTCCAAGACAGTTGCACACGATTGTGTCAAGTTTTCTTGCATAGGTCTGGCCGCTTACCGGGAAGCAAGACTTAAAGCCCATCTTTTCGGCAATTTTTCTGTCAAGCTCCTTACACTTTTCGTGGTCGCCCTCGAAAAGCTCAAGGAAGGACGCCTGAGTACCAGTGGTTCCCTTTGAGCCAAGAAGCATAAGAGTATCAATTACGTGGCAAATCTCCTCATAATCGAGCACAAGATCCATAAGCCACAGAGTTGCTCTTTTGCCGACTGTTGTAGGCTGTGCGGGCTGAAAGTGCGTAAATCCGAGGCAAGGCATATCCTTGTACTCGTCTGCAAACTTCGCAACAGATGAAATAGCGTTTACAAGCTTTTTCTTAATAAGGAGGAGTGCCTCCCTCATAGTGATAACATCTGTATTGTCGCCTACGTAACAGCTCGTAGCGCCAAGATGGATAATCGGTCTTGCATTTGGACACTGCTCGCCGTATGCATGAACATGGCTCATTACATCGTGGCGGAATTTCTTTTCGTATTCCTGTGCAACCTCATAGTTTATATTGTCGGCGTTTGCCTTAAGCTCGTCAATCTGCTCCTGCGTTACATTGAGTCCGAGCTCGTGCTCCGCCTCGGCAAGTGCAATCCAGAGCTTTCTCCAGGTCTTGAATTTGAAATCCGGAGAATAGATATACTGCATCTCTTTAGAAGCGTAGCGTGCGTTAAACGGAGAATTATATGTATTGTTCGGCATTAGTCAAGACCTACTCTCTTCATCATTTCTGCGTAAGCGTCCTCTACACCGCCCATATCACGGCGAAAACGGTCTTTGTCAAGCTTTTCATGTGTTTCAATATCCCAGAAACGACAAGTGTCAGGACTGATTTCGTCTGCAAGAACTATCTTACCGTCAGCAGTTTTACCGAATTCAAGCTTGAAGTCGATAAGCTCAACGCCGATTGATGCAAAGTACTCCTTGAGAACATCGTTTACCTTAAATGCCATTTCCTTAATAAGCTCGACCTCTTCGCGAGTTGCAAAGCCGCAGGAAACTGCATGATAACCGTTGATAAGCGGATCTCCGAGGTCATCGTCCTTATATGAAAATTCGATTGACGGGCAAACAAAATCCATACCCTCCTCAAGACCTAATCTTTTACAGATTGAGCCTGCTGCGCGGTTACGAATAATAACCTCAAGAGGAACGATTGTAACCTTCTTAACTGCAGTTTCCCTGTCTGAAAGCTCCTCTACAAAATGAGTAGGAACACCCTTCTTTTCAAGAATCTGCATAAGGTAGTTTGACATTTTGTTGTTAACAACACCCTTACCTACGATTGTACCCTTTTTAAGTCCGTTGAATGCTGTTGCGTCATCCTTATAATCAACGATTACAATTTCAGGGTCGTCAGTTGCCCAGACCTTTTTTGCCTTGCCCTCGTAGAGCTGTTCTGTCTTTGTCATAGTTAATTCTCCTTATATTTTATTATTTATATCAAAGCAAATGCTTTCTGAGGCTTTCGCCTGATTCACTACTGAGATATGAAACCGGAATATCAAATATTGTCTTACAGCCTGTCTGTCCCTCTTTGTTAAGCCTGTACGCAGCTCGCGCATAAGCAGCGATAACAGCGCCTGTGAACTCAGGATTTGAATCAAGCTTGAGATTAAACTCAACGATATGCTTTACACCCTCGCTTGTTTCGCCGCTTCTTATAACGAAGCCGCCGTGAGGAAGTCCCTTGTGGTTTTCGTCAAGCTCCTTCTGCGAGATAAAATTAACGGTTGTGTCATACTCGTCAAAATAGTTTGGCATCTCCTTAATCTCTTTCTCAATTCGTGCAAGGTCAGCTCCCTCCTTTGCAACAACAAAGCACTCTCTTGTGTGTTTCTGCCTTGTTGTAAGCTCGGGATTTTCTCCGTTTCTTACAGAATTAACAGAGCTTTCAACAGGTACAGTGTACTGTCTTGCATCAAGCACTCCTTCAATTCTTCTTATCGCATCGGAGTGTCCCTGGCTTACTCCTCTTCCCCAGAAGGTGTAATTGTTACCATCGGGAAGAACTGCGGTTGAAAGCATACGCATAAGTGAGAAAAGACCCGGGTCCCATCCGATTGAAATAACGCCGATTTTTCCTGCGTCCTTTGATGCCTTATCAACATTTTCAAAATGCTCGGGAATTCTTGCATGAGTATCAAAGCTGTCAACTACATTAAAAAGCTTTGCATACTCGGGAGTCTGCTTAGGAAGGTCGGTTGCGCTTCCTCCGCCTAAAACAAGAACATCAATTTTGTCCTTCCATGCCTCAATCTCGCTTTCGCTGAGAACGGGAACATTTTCCGTCCTGATTGCTACCGTGTCGGGATTACGCCTTGTGAACACTGCCACAAGCTCCAAATCCTCACTTTTTTTGATTGCGGCTTCAACACCTCTTGAAAGGTTGCCGTAGCCCATAAGTCCGATTCTGATACTCATAATAGTCCTCCTATATTTTTATTTCACCGTCAAAAACAATCTGAGCAGGTCCGCTCATAATGACGGAATCCTCAGCCTTGCCAGACCAGTAAATATCCATTACACCGCCGAGCACATGAATTTTAACATTGTTATCAACCCTGCCGTCAAGTATACCTGCGACCGCTGTTGCGCAGCACCCTGTTCCGCAGGCAAGGGTTTCACCTGTGCCTCGTTCCCAAACGCGCATCTCAATGTTTTGCCTGTCAATAATGCGGGCAAACTCCGTATTGGTTCTGTTCGGGAAGCGTTCGTGATTTTCAAACTTACTTCCGATTTCGTCAATCGAAAGCGACTTAATATCCTCGTCAAGAAAAATAACAGCGTGCGGATTTCCCATTGAAACGCAGGTCATTATATACGTCTTGCCGTCAACTTCAATTTCATCTCCGATTGCCCTTTCCATTTTGGAAATTACCGGAACGTTTTTTGCGTCAAGCACAGGCGCACCCATATCAACCTTAACACTCTTCACCTTGCCGTCATCATCGAGAGTAAGGTCTATGTATTTTATTTTCCCCATAGATTCTATGGTAAGGCTTGTTTTGTCTGTAAGACCGTAATCGAAAACATATTTTGCAACACAGCGGATTCCGTTTCCGCACATCTCTGCCCTTGTGCCGTCAGCATTATACATTTTCATTTCGAAATCTGCGATATTGGACGGATTAATAATTATCATACCGTCGCCGCCGATACCGAAATGACGATCGGAAACTTTTATGGCTGTTTTGACTTCATCTTCAATTTTTTCTTCAAAGCCGTTGACGTATACATAATCGTTACCGCAGCCCTGCATTTTTGTAAATTTCATTTTCTTACTCCGTAAAGTCGTCAACTATTTCCCTTGCCGTCTGATAAAGTTTCTTACCGCTTAGCATACTTTCCTTCTGAAGAAATTTGTGTGCCTGTGATTCTGTCATGCCGTTTTGCTTCATAATAATAAGCTTTGCGTCGGCAATTATCTGTGACTCGTCGTCGCTTCTATGGGTAAATGAGGAACGTGTGCTCATCAGAACGGCAATCGCTTCTATAAGCTCGTCGGATGAAATAGGTAATGTCAGATTAATAAGATTTCCCATATAATCTTCACCGCCGCTTTTTGAAAGCGAAATGACATCAAAACCGTACGGCAGATTTTCTGCAAGCACGCTTGAGTTCATATCGCTCAAAGTCGACGAACACACAACAATGCCCTCGTGCAAATCCTGCGCAATACTCAGCACACTTGACCCAAGTGCACAGACATATCCAACATGGTACCCTTCGCTTTCGATCATAGTGCGAAGCTTCATTGCAACGGACTTACTCGGAAAGGCAATGATTATATCCTTCATCACACACTACTCCGATAATATCTAAATTAAAAGTATTATATCATAGAAAAAACTATATCTTCAATATAAAAATTAACTAAATATATTTAATAAATAAAAATTAATTTTGTAAACACTTTTATATATATTTTGTAGAACGCGGATGTGCAGGTACAATAAATAGTTATAAGTTTTGACAATTTACACATATTTTTGAAAAAACATTTTAATGTTTTGTAACAAACTAAACAAAAAACACTTGATTATTAGATACAATAATGTTATGATGTAGGTGTAATATTATATATTTTAATAAAAAGTTAGGAGATGATGTAATGGCTGAGGTAAAAAAGGAATATGAATTTCCCCTTTACCTGTTTCACAGCGGTGATAACTATAAAGCATATGAATTTTTCGGCTGCCACAAAATAAGTGACGACCGCTTTGTGTTCAGGCTTTGGGCACCGCACGCACAATCTGTAAGCGTTGTCGGCGACTTCAACGGCTGGGACAGTAATGCAGGAGTTATGAACAAAATCAAGGACGGTATATGGGAGCTTGAAGCTGATAATGTTCATATCTATGACTGCTATAAATATGCAATTACTTCACCAAGCGGCGATATAAAAATGAAAGCTGACCCTTATGCTTTCCATGCAGAAACAAGACCCGGCACAGCATCTAAGGTTTATGTTTGTGATAATTATAAGTGGAACGACAAAGCGTGGTATAAAAACGCAAAGGGTAAGAATATACTTGAACAGCCGGTAAATATTTACGAGGTGCATTTCGGCTCTTGGAAGCAGCACGAAAACGGCGACTTCCTCTCTTACAGGCAGATGGCTGACGAGCTTGTACCTTATGTTCAGGATATGGGATACACCCACATTGAACTTTTACCGATAATGGAGTATCCGTTTGACGGCTCCTGGGGTTATCAGGTAACAGGCTACTTCGCCCCGACGTCAAGATACGGAACCCCGGACGATTTAATGTATTTTGTCGACAAATGCCACGAGGCTGGTATCGGCTTAATACTTGACTGGGTACCTGCTCATTTTCCGAAGGACGCACACGGACTTTACGAATTTGACGGACTTTGCACTTATGAGTACTCTGATATGAGAAAAGGCGAGCATAAGGAATGGGGAACAAGAGTTTTCGACTATGCAAAGCCTGAGGTACAGTCCTTCCTTATTTCCTCCGCAATGTATTGGGTTGACAAGTTCCACTTTGACGGCCTTCGTGTTGACGCAGTTGCATCAATGCTTTATCTCGACTATGCAAGAGAGAACGGACAGTGGGTTCCCAATAAGCACGGCGGAAGAGAAAATCTTGAGGCAGTTGAATTTTTCAAAAAGCTCAACAGTGCTATGTTCAGAGAGCATCCCGAAGTTATGATGATTGCCGAGGAGTCAACTGCATGGCCTATGATTACCATGCCGCCTGATATCGGAGGTCTTGGTTTCAACTTCAAGTGGAATATGGGCTGGATGAACGATATGCTTCGTTACACCTCCATGGACCCTCTTTTCAGAAAAGGTAACCACAACTGCATAACCTTCAGTTTCTTCTACGCCTTCAGCGAGAACTTCATTCTGCCGATAAGCCATGACGAAGTTGTTCACGGCAAGTGCAGTCTTATTAACAAAATGCCCGGCGACTACGATATGAAGTTTGACGGAATAAGACTTTTCCTTGCATATATGTTTGCACATCCGGGAAAGAAGCTTCTCTTTATGGGCAGCGAATTCGGTCAGTTTATCGAATGGAATTACAAGCAGGGGCTTGACTGGTTGCTTCTCGGTTATGACAAGCATAAGGCTCTTCAGGGCTTTACAAAAGAGCTTAATAATTTCTACAAAGACACTCCTGCACTTTGGGAGGTTGATTACAGCTGGGAAGGCTTCCAGTGGATTTCAAGCGAGGACAACGCAAACTCCATTATTGCTTTCAGAAGGATTGATAAAAACACCGGCGATATTATCGCTGTATTTAACTTTACTCCAAACAGCTTTGACGAGTACAGAATCGGCGTTCCGGAAAACACAAGCTACAAGGTTGTGTTTGACACCTCGCTTGAAAAGTACGGCGGAACAAAGCCAAGACTTTCAGGTACTTACAAGGCTGATAAGAAAAAACCGCTTCACGGCTTTGAACAGAGTATCGGCGTAAAGCTTAACGGACTTTCTGCAATATTTCTTAAAAGGCAGCCAAAAAAGGCAAGCAAACCTAAAAAAGTGTCAGAGCCAAAAAAAGAGGTAAAGGCAGAAAAGAAAGTCGAACCTAAGAAGGAAGCAACAAAAAAGCCTGTTGAAAAAAAGCAGGATGCAAAAAAGGCGGAGCCTACCAAGAAAAAAGCTGAGCCTAAAAAGGAAACAAAGCCTGCAAAAAAGGCTGAAACAAATAAATCAAAAAAGTCAAAGGAGAAAAATAATGGCAAGAAAAAATAATGTCGTAGCAATGCTTCTTGCAGGCGGCCAGGGCAGTCGTCTCGGCGTTCTTACAAAGAACATTGCAAAGCCTGCTGTTCCCTACGGCGGAAACTACAGAATTATAGATTTCCCGCTTTCAAACTGTGTAAACAGCGGCATCTATACAGTTGGCGTACTTACCCAGTATCAGCCGCTTGAGCTTAACGATTATCTCGGTAACGGTCAGCCATGGGATCTCGACAGACAAAACGGAGGTATCCACGTTCTTTCGCCTTACGAGGCAATCGGCGGCGCAGAGTGGTACAAGGGCACCGCAAACGCAATTTATCAGAACATCAATTTCATTCAGAAATATGACCCTGAATATGTAGTTATTCTTTCAGGCGACCACATATATAAGATGAATTATGCGAAGATGATTGACTTCCACAAGAAGAACGACGCAGCCTGCACAATCGCTGTGCTTGAGGTTCCGTGGGAGGAGGCGTCTCGCTTCGGTATTCTTGCAACTGACGATGATGACAAGATTTACGAATTTGCAGAGAAGCCTGCAGAACCTAAGAGCAACAAAGCTTCAATGGGCGTTTATGTGTTCAGCTGGGATAAATTAAAGCAGTATCTTATTCAGGATGAAAACACGGAAGGCTCCGCAAACGACTTTGGTAAAAACATTATCCCGACAATGCTTGACGCCGGAGAAAGAATGTTTGCATTCCCGTTTAAGGGCTACTGGAAGGATGTTGGTACAATCGACTCTCTTTGGGAAGCAAACCTTGATATCATCAATCCTAATGTTGACCTTGACCTTTCTGACAAGAGCTGGAGAGTTTATTCAAGAAATCCGATGGCTCCTCCGCACTACATCGGCAAGAATGCAAAAGTTGAAAACTCATCAATCAGCGAAGGCTGTGAGATAGAGGGAAATGTCGATTACAGCGTAATTTCTTCAAACGTTACAATTGAAGAGGGGGCAGAAGTGCTTTACAGCGTTGTTATGCCGGGCGCAACAATCAAGAAGGGCGCAAAGGTTTACTATGCAATTATTGCCGAAGACGCTGTTATTGAGGAAAACGCAAAGATTGGCGAAATCCCCGAAAAGCTTGAAAATCCTGAAAACTGGGGTATCCCTGTAATCGGTTCAGGTGCAACAATCACAAAGGGTAAATATGTTGAACCCGGTGTGATGGTAAAATCAGGAGAGGAGGTATAAGACATGAACGGAAACAGAGTATTAGGTATTGTATTTGCCAACATTCACGAAGAAGCGCTTGACACGCTTACTGCTATGAGAACTATGGGCTCCGTCCCCTTCTCATCACGCTTTCGTCTTATCGATTTCCCTCTTTCAAATATGGTTGAAAGCGGAATTACAAAAATAGGCGTTGTTACAAACGCTAATTTCCAGTCGCTTATGGACCACGTAGGCACAGGTAAGCCTTGGGATCTGAGCAGAAAGACAGACGGTCTTTATCTTCTCCCTCCTTTCTCAATAGGCGCAGCGTCTATCTGGGGCAACAGAATTGACGCACTTTACGGAAATATGAATTTCCTCAACCAGTCAAAGCAGACATATGTTCTTATGTCCGACTGCAACCACGTATTAAACTTTGATTATTCAAAACTTTTCGATGCGCACGAAGAAAGCGGTGCTGACATCACAATCCTCGGTGTTAAGGGTAAGATGCCTAAAAATATTTCCTCTGTTCTCTGCTTCGACAAGGTTGACGCAGACGGCAGGATTACCGAGGTTTCACTCGACAAGGATACTGATGACGAGGTATTCTATTCCTGCAACATAATGATTATGAAGAAATATCTTCTTGAAACTCTTGTTACAACAGCTCATTCAAAAAACGAGGTTTCATATCAGAGAAACATCATTATGTCAAATATCGACAAGCTTAAGATTTACGCTTATGACGCAACCGAAAGCTTTGTCGGAACTATTGATTCAATCCAGAGCTATTATGATATTTCTATGTCGCTTCTTGAAAAGGACAACAGAAAGAAGCTCTTTGCATCACCTATCTCAACAAAGGAGAGAGATGATATGCCCACGCTTTACGGCGCAAATTCATCGCTCACAAATTCACTTGTTGC
Source organism: Ruminococcaceae bacterium UBA7030 (assembly GCA_002494125.1). Taxonomy (GTDB): domain Bacteria; phylum Bacillota; class Clostridia; order Oscillospirales; family Acutalibacteraceae; genus Eubacterium_R. Next base: position 10,828 of record DLBD01000056.1, read on the forward strand.
AGACGGTTGTATTATCAACGGTACTGTTGAAAACTGCATTATCTTCAAGGGCGTTAAAATCGGCGAAGGTACAGTTGTTAAGGATTCTATTCTTATGCAGGATACAGTTGTAGGTGAAAACGCAAAAATCAACTGTGTAATTGCAGACAAGGATGTAAGCATCAAGGATAACGTTGAGCTTTCCGGCGCACCGACATTCCCGATTTGTCTTGCTAAAAACACAAGAGTATAGGAGAAAACAGTATGAAAGTTTTATATGTTGCCTCTGAGGCGCTTCCCTTTATGGCGTCAGGCGGACTCGGCGATGTTGCCGGTTCACTCCCTGTTGCGCTTAGGAAAAGATTAATAGGCTGTCGTGTTGTAATGCCGCTTTATGACAGCATCAAGCAGGAATATAAGGACAAGATGAAATTTATTACATCCATCTCCGTTCCTGTTTCGTGGAGAAGGCAGTACTGCGGTATATTTGAGGCAAAGGCAAACGGTGTTATTTACTATTTCCTTGACAACCAGTATTATTTCAAGCGCGACGGTATTTACGGCCACTACGACGACGCAGAAAGATTTGCTTTCTTCTCAAGGGCTGTACTGGAAATCATCCCCGCAATCGACTGGAAACCGGATATCATTCATTGTAACGACTGGCAGAGCGCACTTACACCGCTTTACTACAGCTGTTATTATGCAAACCAAATGGGATATGAAAACATAAAAACTGTTTTCACTATTCATAATATTCAGTACCAGGGTAAGTACGGCGATGAGCTTCTCAACGACGTACTCGGCATTGCACCTGAGTATAACAACCTTATCCTTTATGACGGTCTTGTAAACTTTATGAAGGCAGGTATTGAGTGCGCAAATATGGTAACGACCGTATCACCCACATATGCAAAAGAAATCCTTGACCCATGGTTCAGCCACGGACTTGACCCAATTCTTAACCAGAGAAGCTGGAAGCTCTGCGGCATCTTAAACGGTATTGATACAGTAGGCTATGACCCTGAAACAGATAAAGATATCTGGGCAAATTACAACGCAGAGGATTTCTCAAACAAGGCTAAGAACAAGGAAGAACTTCAGAAGATGCTTGGTCTTGCGGTAAGACCTGATGTTCCTGTTATCGGTATTGTTTCAAGACTTGTTGGACATAAGGGCGTTGACCTTATGAAAGAGGTGCTTGAAAAGAGCATCTGCGAAAGAGATTTGCAGTATGTAGTTCTCGGCAGCGGTGAATGGCAGTACGAAAACTTCTTCCGCTATCTTCACGACAAATATCCGGACAAGGTCGGCGTTACAATCGGTTTCGTTCCGGACCTTGCAAGAAAGATTTATGCAGGCGCAGATATGTTCCTTATGCCGAGTAAGTCAGAGCCCTGCGGACTTTCGCAGATGGTTGCACTTCGTTACGGTACAATTCCGATTGTCCGTGAAACAGGCGGTCTTAAGGATTCTATCACAGACAGCGGCGACGGTGAGGGCAACGGCTTCACTTTCCAGACATACGATGCATACGATATGCTCGGCGCTATTTACAGAGCTGATGACGCATATCACAGCGGCAGTTGGGATATTCTTGTTAAAAGAGCGCTTGAATGTGATATGAGCTGGGGCAAGAGTGCAAATGAATACATCAAAATGTACCGCTCCCTTCTCAAATAAAGCTAACAATAAGGGCATAAACGCGACTAAGCGTTACGGTTATACTCTTGCTTTTGGGGACGGATATCATCCACCAAAATAACTACAACAAACCAACCA
>DLBD01000094.1 GCA_002494125.1 Ruminococcaceae bacterium UBA7030
CTTTCTGCCGATATATGCATACTGACCGCTCTTCATTACAGCCTGCTTAGCTGTTTTGAAAAGACGATGCTTTCCGCCGTAGTAGCCTTTAGCTGCCTTTAATACCTTTTTTCTTCTTTTACGAGTTGTTGTAGCACCCTTAATTCTTGCCATTTCAAATTACCTCCGAGTCTATATTTTCTTACTTATTATTTATATGGAACAAGTCTCTTGCACTGCTTCTGATTTGTTACGTCAGCAACTGCAGTCTTGCGAAGATTTCTCTTACGCTTTGTTGACTTCTTTGTAAGAATGTGTGAGGTATAAGCATGTGAACGCTTAACCTTGCCGCTCTTAGTTGTCTTGAAACGCTTTTTTGCACCGCTGTGTGTCTTGATTTTTGGCATAATATTTACCTCCGTATAATAAATTATTTGCTTTTAGGCGAAAGGAACATAAGCACCTGCCTGCCTTCGAGCTTAGGCGCTTTATCAACATTTGCCTCCTCCTCAAGCTGAGAAGCGAAGCGATTCATATTCTCAACAGCAAGGTCTGAATGAGTCATCATTCTGCCCTTAAGCCTGATAGAAACCTTAAGCTTATGGCCTGAAGCAAGAAACTTCTTAGCCTGATTTAACTTAGTGTTGAAATCACCGACGTCAATAGTTACTGACAAACGAATTTCTTTCATTTCAAGCTGCTTTTGGTTTTTGCGATTTTCCTTTTCCCTCTTTGCTTTTTCATAACGATACTTTGAATAGTCCATTATTTTGCAAACAGGCGGCTTTGCCTGAGGGGCAATCTTAACTAAATCAAGATCATTATCCTCGGCAATTTTAAGCGCTTCTTTTGCGCTCATAATACCAAGCTGCTCTCCGTCTGCGGAAATTACACGCAGTTCCTTGTCCTTGATTTCATCATTAATTTGCTGTGTTTCCTTGCTGATAAATAACACCTCTTAAAAAATATTAGCAAAAAAGTGCGAACGCAAAACGCCCGCACTCAATAATTACCAACAGTAAATATTGCCCTTTTCACCAACGCTTAAGGGGAGAACGATGCGTTCTTCTTTATTGTGAAGATATATTACCACACCTCAATAAAGATGTCAAGAATTATTTTTTCTCTTTCTTTTTCTGAAAAGATTATAAAATAAATCTATAAGCATACCGATCCCGATCGACATAAGAAGAATAAGAACAATCGTTACGGCATCGCTTATTCCGGTTCTGTTATTGCCTATAATATCCCTTGCAAAATTCTGGCACAGATATACGCTGAGGCTTATTCTTCCGAGATAGGATACAAAACGGCTTTGGTAAAACTTCGAGTTGTAATTTCTCGCAAAGCTTATTGCCATAGCAAGAGCAGTGAAATATACAAAATATCCTTCAAGCGCAAATTCCATTGAGGAGAAGGTAAAGTAGATTACAAACGCCCATGAAGCATCCTCTAAAACAGCAAGCCAAATCCACTGTTTTTTTGAAAAGCCGTGCTTCTTAATCTGCTCGCTCACAAAGAATACAAACACGCCCAAAAGCACGACAGCAAAACCCCTAAGGTTACAGATATAAGTATAGCTGCCCCATGTTCTGTAACCGGGCATTGCGCCGTAAGTGTAAAGCATATAGCCTATCAGCATGCTTGACAAAACGGGTGCAACAACATGCACCATCATATCATACCATTTCCTTAAAAGCGGGTAGATAATGGCAAGCGCAAGAAGCATTGAGCAAATATACCATTCAATAGAAATAAGGTCAACGGATTTAATGCCCGTACGCTGAAGGAAAAACCAGCTCGGAATTGAAAGACCGAGATCATTCCAGAACACTGTTGCATTTTCACTTAAGAATATCATAGAGATAACCATTAACACACAGGCAATAATATGATATGGAAACACCCTCTTGATTTTTCTTAATACAAATGAATATGTATCCTTGCCTATTGCAGTTGAAGAGCCTTGCATCTTTTTAGCCGTTTTCGCCGCAAGATAGCCGGAAAGGAGAAAGAAAAATTCAACGCCGCTTCTGCCGTGAGCAAACACGGAAAAGGCGGGAGTTAAAATATTATTGTCGCCAAGGACATCCCCTCCCGCATGGTAAACGACAACGCTCAAGCAGAAGAAAAACCTCAAAAGCTCTATCTTTCCGTTTTTATAAGTTTTAGTTAAATCAGCCATTAGTATTGGTATCCTTTAATTTCTCCCACTGGGATGAAAAGTCGTTATAACTGTCGGTGAAATAAAAATCAGAACCATTATTATATGAGAAGAAGAACATATAACCTGTGTCATTATGATTTACAACTGCGTCGATATTACTTATTCCCGGATTACATATAGGACCGCTTGGAAGAGCAGAACATTTATATGTATTATACGATGTTACAATCTCATCTGAAAAGCCTGCTTCGCGAAGGGCGTTTCCGTAGTCGATTGTGACGTCGGACTGAAGCTGGGTTGAGGAGTTAAGTCTGTTAACAAACACTGAGGCGATATCCTGTGCGACACCCTGACCGAGTGTTTCTTTTTCAACCACTGACGCAAGTGTTACAAGCTCATAAAGAGTCATATTATTTTTGCTGCAATAATCTGTCCAGCTGCTATCAAGCCTTGATGAAAACGCGCCGAGCATTTCCTTAACTACATCAGCTGCATCGGAGTTTTCGCCAAAGTCGTAGGTCGCAGGGAAAAGAAAACCTTCAAGCTCATAAGCCACAGTGTTACTTTCAGGAAAATCCTTTAAAAAGGTAAAGCTGTCTTCATATGGGTCTTTAGTTTTGCACGCCTCAAGAAATGAGACAGACGAGCAGATATTATTATTTTCAAGTGTTTTTGCAATATCAAAAACATTGTAACCTTCAGGAATAACAACCTTTATTGTTGTGTGAGATACGTCTGGATTTTGAAGCTTTTCGGCAATCTCCTCATAGCTCATTCCTGCAGTTAAAAGGTATTCGCCGTTAATATACTTGAAATCGGGATAATGCTTATCCATCCACGACGACCAGACAGAGTCATTAATAACAATACCGTTATTATACAGCTTTTGCGATACATCGTACTGAAAATCAGATTTTTCAATTATAAGCGTATATTCGGTTTTATCGTCAGGATTTCCTTTAATATCTGCATTTATCTTACCGTAAACATAGTAACCCCCCACAAATAAAACAGCAAGAAGAATCACGATAAGCAACGCAATAATTCCTTTATTACTTTTCTTTGACATATTTATCCCCCTTAAAGCTTTCAGGCGTAACAATCATCGGAAGATGAACAATGCCCCTGTCAATAAGCTCATCACCGCAAACGGTAAAGCCGAGCTTTTCATAAAAGCCGACAGCGTGTTTTTGCGATTCAAGATAGACCACATTCTCTCCGCTTTCAAAAATTCTTTTGACGGCAGAACTTACTATTACAGCGCCGTAGTGCTTGCCTCTACATTCCTTCATAACGGCAATTCTGCCTATTTTTATATGCTCCGGCATATATGCAATTCGCATCGTGGCAACAGGTCTTTCATCTTCTAAAAGGACAAGAAAATCTGTGTCAGCGCTGAAATCATAAGAATCAGATTCCTCTTCAGCACTTATGCCCTGCTCGTTGATAAATACACAATCCCTGACCTCTCTTACAAGTCTGAAATTATCTGCATTATACTTTGTAGAAATGATTTTTAACATAAGCACTCCAAAACAATAATTTATCTATATAATAACATATTAATAAAAAAATGCAACAAAAAAGGAAACGGCTATCCGTTTCCTTTTAATCTTACTTAATTACTTTTGCGTTTTTTATTTTTATGCTCTGTTACGGCAAACATTGCTGCAAACGAGAGAACACCTGCCGCACTTAAAAGAATTCCGTAATTAAGGTACGGCGTTTTATAAGTAAGCACTATTTCATGCTCGCCCTTGCTTACGGTAAGCGCACTCATCATAGTATTTGCCTGAAGAAGTTCAACCTTTTCTCCGTCGACATATGCACTCCAGCCGCTGCTATAAGGAATGGACAGACATATGATTTTGTCCTCGTCACAGGTGATGTCCGTCTTAATCCTGTCTGTTGCCACTGTAAAATCATTAATCTCAATGCTTTTGAGTGAGCCCAGCTGTGACTGATAGCTGTCAAGCGGCTGACAAATGATTTCAATATCAGAAAGGTTATATTTTCCTATACTATCAAAGCTTATTTCAACTGATGTAACAGCTTTCTCATGATAGCCGAGATTTACGCTGTACATCTCTCTTCCGTCGTAGCGGGAGTTATTGATATTTAGCGGTTTAACAGAGCATTTATTGTGATTTTCTTCTCCTGAGTACGGAGTGAAAATCATTGTATACATATTGATTGAACTGTCATCAATCGGAGTTGCACCGTTATTTTTGAAGCGGAAATATGTTTCGCTGTTATCAACACCGCTGAAAGTGTAAAGAAGCTTTGCATCCTTGTTATTTACAATTATTTCGTCGCCGTTAACCTCAATACCCTTTGTAGCAAAAATGCGGTAGTCAAGCGAAGTGCTCGTGGTATCAGGCTTTACCTTTTCAAAGCCGTCAACATCTTTTTCAAGAAGTACGCTTGACATAATAGCGTTCTGCTTGTCAACAGCGTTTAACGAGTCATAATCCTCTCTTGTGATATAGTCGGAATATGACAGCACGATAGGCAGACTGTAGTTGTTTACAAAAAGGTCATTGTCGTTAAGGACATTCCTTGATACGACATCATATCCGTAAGGAAGTCTGCCGGAGAACTTTTCACTGTAATACTTTACTCCGAGAAGCGAATTCAGCTGGGTTCTTCTGTCAAGATTCTGATACTGATAAAGGAAGGTATACGGCATCTCCATCTCGGCAAGGAATTGCGAAATGTTAGGGTTTTGAATACTCCAGTAAAACGACGTGCCGTTTGTGTCAAATATCATATCACGATTATAGTCGGCGCCGTCAGTATTATGGGTGTATCTGTAAAAGCTCAAGTCGTCGCTTGCGTTTCTAACAGATTTGCCGTAGGTCTTCGTAAACTCATCCTCGACGTATTGCGCATCGGCAAACTTTTCAATAAATTGTTGGTTTTCTTCAGAGTCGAAATAGAGAAAGCTGTTTGCACATATTGTTACAACTGCAAGCGAAACACCGATAATGCTCTTAACTGTTTTGTTTATATCGGTAGAAAGAACGAGAGCAAATATCAGCATGCACGAGCAAGCAATAAGCACGTCAATAATAATGTTCTTACTTGTGATAAGGACAACCGCAATATAGACAACCGATGTTATTGCTACGGTGAGCTTCTGCTTCAGGGACAGGGACATAATATATCCCCACTCGGAAGCGATAACATATGATATTACCATAGCATATGCCCACACCCAGCGATTTGCAGGGTATGAAAAGCCATTCATAACAAGTGCGGTAATCGGCAGAAGAAGAAGTACGGTCGAAATTACAAAAAGAGCTTTTTCGGCAGTATTCTTCTTTTTCTTTGTGAAGAGTACCGCAAGAACGGGTATCGAAATACTTGAATATCCCAAAAGAGTCTGTGACGCTTTTAACACTGAATTTGAAACAATCAGAGATGAAGGGAATCTGAGATAAACCCCGATTGAGTAAAGAATCGGTAATGAAAGCTTTGCGCCGCCTCTTGTGTCGCTTAAAAATGCAATTGCAACCGGAATGAGAATTGCAGAGCTCATAAGCAATCCGACTGCTGAAGGAACAGCAATTCTTACAAGTGCTGAGAAGATATTCTTAAAACTCTTTTTATAAAGTACAAAGAGCCTTACAAGAGAATATACTACAGTTACTATTACAAGCATATAGAAGAAATAGAAATTACTTATTGCGCTTATAAATACTATAACTGCAAGAAGATACGGTCTTTTTTTCTCAATAACAAGATCAACGCCAAATAAAAGAAGCGGAAGATAAATCATCGGATTGAGGAAAAACGGATGCATTGTGCCGAAATTCAGCGAATATGTCGCAAGCACATAGCAAAGTGCACCGGTAAGGATACCCGCACGGCTTTTTACACCCTTGTGAGCACAGAACAGGGAAAAGCTCAATCCTGCAAGCCAGAGTCTGAATATCATAAGGAATTCATAAGCACGACGTGCAAATCTTATAGGCACAATAACCGAAATAAGATTTAGCGGGTCACCTATAACATAATAGTTAAGCGTCTGTAAAATATCACCGCCGAATCCTATACCGAAGCTGAAACTCGGTATAGTCAGGGATTTTGAAACAACTATACCTTTAACAAGCTCTCTTACGTACTTTCCAAAATAAACAAAAGCAACATAATGCTGTCTTAATCCGTCACTTGAAATAAGCGTTTTCCCACTGATATAAAAGCAGCAAAACGCAACCGCAGAGCATATCAAAAATAAAACTGTATAAAAGACTAAAAATACCGCTGACCTTTTCAGCGTATTCTTACGTGATTGATTCATTTCCTACCTCTCAATTTTTAATTTCAGTATAGTTTATTAGATTAGTTACTTATTGTCAAGTAAAACTAATCTTTTTAATTAAGATACCTAAAATTAAAAATGTGACATTTTTTCAAAAAATCGGGAGAAAAACTCTCCCGATTAATTATTTTGCAAGGTCGCCGACAAGCATCATATAATCGCCAATCTGGACTCCGAATTCAGGTGCGCCTTCCATAATAAGCTGCTGATTTGCGGTCATCTGGAACATATCGCCCGTTCCGAGAAGAATTTTAAGGGCGGAGGTTGCACAGTCGAATTTCATACAGAAGAAGGGTTTTGCTCTCTTGTACTCCCCTCTTCCCGCTCTTGACTTACCTGCCTTCACTCTCATATAAGCGGTACATTCGGGATGTCCCTCAACAGCCCACTGATAGCAGCGGTCAGGAGATTTAAGCGCCCATTCGTGTACTGCGGGATGTCCCATCTTATTAAGCTGGGATATACCCGATGAAAGCAAATAGAAATAGAGCTTACAAAGAAGAAGCGAAAGTTCTTCGTCATCCTCGGGAGGTTCTGTGATGTTAAGAAGTGATGACATTTTAAGAAGTACCATCATAAACTTCACAAACTTTCCGACTGACTTTATCTTGAATTTCGGAAGCTTACTCATATCACCTTTCATAAAGGCATTCATCTTTTCCATTGATGAAAAAGCAAGTTCCCCGTCAATTTTCTTTTGTCCAAGATATTCACCGAGTTTAACAGACCATTCGCCGTTTTCGACGATAAAATGAACAGCCTCTTTATCCTCGGCATTAACCCTTGCTGAAACCTGATATATAGCGTCAACGCCCTCAAACTTTTTATGAAGCTCGGGAACATCGGTTGCAATAGTTTTCATTAGCGGTAACGCAGCCGCCATAAACACTTTATTTGTGTAACGAGTTTCGTCACTTGCCATAATAATGCACTCCTTTCTTTAAGATGAAATTTAGAATTCGTCATCCCAGGCATCGTCTGCCTCAAAGTCTGCGTGCATCATTTCGCCGATTGCTTCTGCGATACCGTTTGAGTCAATCTTTGCCATCGAAAGAAGATCCTCCTGAAGACCGATGGTTGAAAAGGCATTCTGATGTCCGAGCATCTTAAATGCACAAGCCTTACCGCTTTTTGCGACAACCTCGGCGACTGCAGAACCAAGACCGCCCATAACCTCGTGATCCTCGGCGGTAATAATTCTTCTTGTATCCATAACGGCTGAAAGAACTGCCTCCTCGTCAAGAGGCTTTATTGTGTGCATATTGAGAACTCTTACCTTAAGTCCGGCATCCGCCTCCATCATACGGGCAGCCTGCATAGCCTCAAAAACACATGAACCGCAAGCAATAACTGTGATATCTGTGCCCTCATTCATAACAGTTGCTTTTTTATAATCGAACTTACAGTCGTCAACGTTTTTATAGATTACCTGGTCAAAACCGCGGTTAATTCTTATGTATACAGGGCCTTCAATTTCATAAGCAGCCTTGACTGCATGATATGTTTCTGCGCCGTCGCACGGACATATAACAGTCATATTAGGAAGTGCTCTCATACAAGCCATATCAATAAGTGAATGGTGAGTAGAGCCTGCCTGACCGAAAGAAGTACCTGCATGGGTTGCAATAATCTTTACAGGCACATTCTGATAGCAGATATCCGTGTGAATCTGGTCAAGAGAACGAGCTGCAGTAAAAATTGCAAAGGTTGAGGCAAAAGGAGTAAGTCCGTTTTTAGCCATGCCTGCTGCAACTCCGAAAAGGTTTTGTTCTGCAATTCCGACATTGAAAAATCTTTCGGGGAATTTTTCACCGAACATACCTATTTTTGTTGACTTTGCAAGGTCGGCAGTAAGGGCTACAACGTCCTTATGCTCCTCACCGAGTTCACAAAGAGCAATACCGTAACATTCAGCAGTAGAGAGCTTTGTGGTATCTGTCATAGTATAAGTCATTCCAGCCATAATTATGCCTCCTTCTCTGCTCTATCGCAGCGCTCTTTATAATACTTATCAAGACTGTCGTAAGCCTTCTTTACCATTTCCTCATCAAGCGAGCCGTAATGCCAGAGATAGTTGTCCTTCATAAAGTCAACGCCCTCGCCCTTGTACGTATCCATTACGATAGCGGTCGGCTTGTCGCCTCCGTCCTGATGATTCTTAATTGCGGCTTCAATCGCATCATTAAGCTCCTTAAAGTTATGTCCGTCAATACGCATAACATTAAATCCGAAAGCTTCAAATTTCTTATCAAGAGGCTCAATTTTCATCTCATCGTCAACTCTGCCGTCAATCATACACTTGTTGTTATCAGCCATTACCACAACATTTGAAAGCTTAAACTGAGCAGCACTCATTAAAGCTTCCCAGTTAGAGCCTTCGTTAAGCTCGCCGTCGCCGGTGATAACATAGTTCATATAGTCGACACCCTTAACTCTTCCGGCAAGGGCAAAGCCGACAGCAAGAGAAATACCGTGACCGAGCGAACCTGTTGAACAGTCGATTCCTCTTACCTTGTTACAGTCAAGGTGCATACCTATTTTTGCACCTGTAAGGTTGAATATCTTAAGCTCGTCAATCGGCATAAAACCGTAATCACAAATTACAGGTGCATAGCCGACTGCGGCATGTCCCTTTGAGAGAACAAATCTGTCCCTGTCCTCCATATCGGGATTATTAACATCAATCTTCATAAAGCGGTGGTAAAGAATTGTCATTGCGTCCATTGCACTCATTGCACCGCCGAGATGGCCCGAACCTCCCCAGACAGCCGTCTGGATTGTAAGCCTTCTTAATTCGTCCGCCTTCTTTTCAAGGCGAAGCCATTCTTCCTTGTCAAACGCTTTATAGTTTGCAGGCATATAAGTTCCCTCCCGTTATTTAAGGTTAAGCTCCGGATGATTTGCCGCAACAACGCCGAATGCGTCCTCAGCAATGTCAACAGCAAGCTTTATATCTTCGTCTGTCACAGCAGCATTCATAAAGTGGTTATGGTGAGAAGCGAGGAAAAGTCCCCTGCTTACGCACTCTGCAACCCATTCCTGATGAAGCATAAGGCTGTCGTCGTTTGCTATTCTGAGATAGAAGAGCGCCGGCTCACCTGAAACAACAAGGTCAAAGCCATGCTCCTTACCCGCAGCCTTTAAGCCGTCAGTAAGTTTTATTCCCATCTCTCTGAACATAGTCGGAGTATCAAGTCTTTTCATTTTCGGTATGCAGGCAAGACAAGCGGCAAACGGTTCCGCACTCATCCAGTAGGAGCCGGTATATACAACTGAAGAAGCAGTATTTTTCATATGCTCCTGTCCGCATACAGCAGACATATTGTATCCGTTTGCAAGGGCTTTACAGAAGCAGCTGAGGTCAGCCTTAATTCCGTAATAATGGTCAGAGCCCGCAATATCAAGCCTGAAGCCTGTTCGAACATCGTCAAAAATAAGAACCATTCCGTGATCATCGCAAAACTTACGCACAGTCTGCCACTGCTCTTTGGTAGCGCAGACATTGTCGTAGAAATTACCATGGTCGTATGGCTGGGCAATAAGACCTGCTACATCTCCGCCGCACTCATCATAAGCCTGCTGCATAGCGTCAAGGTCAAACCACGGAACAACTATATTGTTTTCAACCTCTTCCGGTAGGACACCCGGATAGTCAACTTTTTGCGCCCACTGAAAGTCACCGTGATAGTAACCCTTGAAGAACATCATCTTTTTCTTTCCTGTATGGGCACGTGCACACATAACGCTGAAAGTTGTGGCGTCAGAGCCGTTTTTCATAAAGAAAGCCCAGTCAGCCATTGCAACAGTATCTTTAAGAAGCTCTGCACATTCAACCATCTTATATGAAGGAGAGGTAGTGCAGTTGCCGATTTTAAGCTGCTCCATAGCGGCTGCGTCTACATCATCGTCGCAGTAGCCGAGAACATTAGGACCGTAAGCACACATAAAGTCAAGATACTTATTTCCGTCGACATCCCAGAAATATGTACCCTTTGCGTGGTCGCTCATAAGAGGCCATTTTGTAATAGGAAGGAAGAGTCCCTCACTCGGTCCAAGATGTCCGTATACACCCGACGGAATTGAGGCAAGTGCTCTGTTAAACCATTCCTGCGATTTTTCATGTTTATATTCAGGATATTTACTCATTTAACTCCCCTCCTTAACCAAGATAAACGGCAACTCTGTCAAGAATACGGTTGACATTATCAATCATATTTATCATACCGCTCATATAGATATTACCTGCACAAAGCTCTGCCATAGTTGAGGCTGTGCCGTTGAAAAGACCGTTTGCAAGATCAATAGTTTTGAATTCCATAATTGCACGGGGAGTATCAGGCTTTTCCTTGATAAGCTCGAGGTGATGATCCCTTGCACGAACCGTTACATATACAGCTCCGGTTATACCCATTTGAATATCGCCGTCACATATATATGACGCTGACTGCTTTGAAATAGAGTCATTGTTTGCAAGAGCGCAGATTGCACCGCCGATTGTATACATTGTAAGAATCGTCGACTTTTCAAAAAAGTCCCTGTTTTTAAGGTCCTCATCCTTTGGTTGAAGGTACTTTACAAGCAAATCGGTAAGCTTTGTAAACGGACCGAGAAGGAAGGATAGAACCTGAGGTATGTTCTTAACAGGCACACCCGGCTTTGCGTCATCAATAAGAGCGTTAAACTTTTCAGGTGATGAAAAATTCATTTTGCAGGTACATCCGTAACTGCCCTCTGACATTTTGCAACCGTCCTTCGTAAAATTGAAGGTACAGCACGGACCGCCGCTTACATCAAAGCAAAGAGATACCGGCTTTTTAAGGCTTTGACAAATCTTTTTCGCTTCTTCGTCAAGCTCGCAAAGATTTTCCAAAGTACAAAGAACGCCGTACATATTTACATATGCCAAGGCTTTTGCTTCTTTCAAATTAATTCCCCCTTGTTGAGAAAACACTTTCTCAAATTATAATTTAGCATATTAATTATAACATAAAATATTTTTTCGCACAATAAAATAAGGTTACAAAAATAATTACAAAATGGTAAATTACAAAGAGTTACAAATACAGTTTTTACCATTAATTTCTATTATTCGATAGCAGCCTTATTATATTTGACAAAAAAAATAATATGTAGTATCATATTTTCTAATGAGGGAGTAGCAAGCGTTATTCTTACGTTGCAAGTCAACAATCCCGACTTTTAGTCTGGCTTGCCTTAAATTGCGAGACTCATATGTTTATGGCGTTGCTATACATAGAGCCTTTATATAAATTATGCCCGGTATAGCAATGACCGGGTTTTATTTTTAAGGAGAGGAAAATGGACAGATTTTACGATTACATCGAAAGCTCGCTGCCTAAAAGCAGTGATGATGACTATCTCTACAAATTCAAGAAGTCCACGCTTGAAAAAATGACGGCAAGAGCAAACGAGCTCACCGCAAGAGGACTCAAGGACGAAAATGTGCTTTATGATTTAGTCATCGACGAAAACAAGGATATTATCAAGGACTACCAGCAGTATTACATTGAGAAAAACGAGGCTAAAAAAAGGCGACGTTTCGCACTTGTAAATGTTTTCGGCTCGCTTATTTATATGCTTATGCTCGTAGTGGTTTACCTTGGAATAAGCTTTTCCACAAGAGAATGGGGCATGACCTGGGTTATTATGGTTGACGGAGTTTTAATCTGGCTTTCATATATACTCGCTCTTCTCATCAACAAAACAGCAGAGCTTAAAAAGGTTTTTCATATTCTTGCAAGGCTTTTGCTTGCGGCAGATGTTATGGTTATTTCCGTTGCTCTTTTCATTTTTATGATAGGCGTTCTTCATATGCCGTCAAGCTGGGTAATAATCATTGCGGGAATTATGTTTATGTTTGTTGCTGACGGAATTTACGCAAGCGTATCAAAACAGAAGCTTGCAATAATAAACTGGCTTTTATATATACCCGCTATCGGCACAATGCTTTTTATAATAGTTTGTGCGCTCCATTTTGTCAGCTGGAGCACCGGATGGCTTCTTATACCGCTGTCGCTTCTTCTTGATGTTCTTATTATGGTTACAGCGATAGTTAAAAACAATAACGCTGAAAGGGAGGTAATTGACTCATGGCAGGAAAATTAAAAGCTGAGCTTTGGGACAAGATGCACTATCTTTTCAGAGATTATAACGACAGAATGGTTCACGCAGAGCTTCATTATGACTACCAGATTGACCTTGATGCACTTAAGACGGTTGTTCTTTGTATGATTGAAAAAGCGCCTGTATTTCACTCGTCATTTACAGATAATCACGTAAGCCCGTACTGGACCGTTATGGACTACAGAATTGATGACGTTGTTCATGGCTACACGGTTAAAGAGGAAGAACTTGAAGGTGCAATAGACAGTTTCCTTACCCAGTATATTCCTCCGCAGGCATCACTACAGATTCAGGTTGCCGTATTCTATCACGGCAACAAATCAACGCTTTGCATTGTTGAAAATCATATGTGTATGGACGGCGGAGATTTCAAGTATTTTCTCAAGGCTCTTTGCAAAAACTACAATGACTATGTTGAAAAAAAGGTAAGCCCGCTTGAGTTAAGAACAGGCTCAAGAGCATATACACAGGTTTACGAGGACTTTACCGCCACGGAAAAAAGAATGGCAAAAAAGCTTTATAAAAACGTAAACACAGCTGATAAGCACGGCTTTCCATTTGCGCCTCAGACAAAGGAGGATAAATCGTTCATAGCAAGAAGAAAACTTTCTGCGCAAACCTTTGACAAAATAAGGTCTGCCGGCAAAAAGCATGGGGCAACTATAAACGATATGCTTCTTACAGCATACTTTTATGCCCTTTATGAGCTTGCAAATTTCAGCCCTTATGAAAGTGTTTCGATATCCTGCGCCATCGACCTGAGAAGACATATAAAAAACACTGATGATAACGGAATTACAAACCAGACCGCTTGGATGCAGTGCAAAATACCTGAAAGAGGTCAGAACATATTCACTACACTCGAATACGTTGTGCGCTCGTCAAATCAGTTCAAGGCTGACAGGTTTATGGGACTTCACGGTCTTCCTCTTCTTTCGCTTGGCTACAAAATTCTTCCGCATGCTGCAAGCGAGGAAATAATCAAAATAGGCTATTCAAATCCCCTTCTCGCGATGAGCAATATCGGTATTCTCGAGGTTGATAAGCTCGCACTATGCGGTAACGAGCCCACGGACGGATTTATGAGCGGTGCTGTGAAATACAAGCCGTACGCCCTTCTTTCTGCAACATCGGTGAGAAAAGAGCTCACACTCTCTATGTGCGTAAGAGGTAATGAAGAGGATAAAAGAATTGTTAAGCATTTCTTTGACCTTATTGAAAAAA
>DLBD01000005.1 GCA_002494125.1 Ruminococcaceae bacterium UBA7030
ATGTACCAGCTCGGCGGTCAGGCGCTCTTCCTTTCAAGCAGGGATTTACAGATTGGCAGAGGCGAGCCTGTTGAAGACACAGCAAGAGTTCTTTCAAGATACCTCGACGCAATTATGATAAGAACCTTTGAGCAGTCGGAGGTAGAAGCACTTGCCGAATATGGCTCGATACCGATAATCAACGGACTTACAGACTACTGCCATCCCTGTCAGGTACTCGCTGACCTTCTTACAATCCGTGAGTATAAAAACAGCTTCGACGGCTTAAAGCTCTGCTTTATCGGCGACGGAAACAATATGGCAAACAGCCTTATTGTAGGCGCTATAAAAATGGGTATGAGTTGTGCAGTTGCCTGCCCTCAGGGTTACGAGCCCGACGCCCAAATAATGAAGTGGGCTAAGGAAAACGGCGACTTTATGTGCAGCGACAATATTCTTGAGTGTGCAAAAGGCTCTGACGTTCTTTATACAGACGTTTGGGCTTCAATGGGACAGGAGGACGAAAAGGCTGAAAGAGAAAAGATTTTCAAGTCCTTCCAGATTAACGACGAAGTTATGGCGGTTACAAACGACAGCTGTATGGTGCTCCACTGCCTTCCTGCTCACAGAGAAGAGGAAATTACCGCAAAGGTTTTTGAGGAGCACGCAGACGAAATATTTGACGAGGCTGAAAACAGACTTCATGCACAAAAGGCAGTTCTCGTTAAGCTTATGGGACAGTAAAAAGAAGATTTGTTATGAGTAATAAAAAGATTTACATATGTCTTGAAAACGGAGAGGTTTTTGAGGGCAGGCGTTTTGGCGCAGACGGCGACGTAATCGGCGAGCTTGTATTTACTACCGGCATGGGCGGATATATTGAAACGCTTACCGACCCGAGTTACTTCGGTCAGATTGTTATGCAGACCTTCCCTCTCATCGGTAATTACGGATTTATTGACGAGGACATGGAGAGCAGAAAATCCTTTGTCAGCGCATATATCGTTCGTGAATACTGCGAAGAGCCGTCAAATTTCAGATGCAATAAAACTCTTGAGGATTTCTTAAAGGAAAATTCGATAGTCGGAGTTTACGGCGTTGACACAAGGCAGCTTACTAAAATAATTCGTGAGCACGGTGTTATGAATGCAATGCTTACTGATGATTTAAGCAAGGTTGACTACGAGAAAATTAAAGCTTACAGGGTAACTGACGCTGTAAAATCAGTTTCAACTGTTAAGCCTGAAATGCATCCTGCAAACGATCATAAATATAATGTTGTTCTTCTTGACTACGGTACAAAGAAGAATATTATAAGAGAACTTAACAAAAGGGGCTGTAATGTTGCCGTAGTGCCTTATGACACTAAAGCGAAGGATATTTTATCCTTAAACCCTGACGGTATAATGCTTTCAAACGGACCCGGCGATCCCGAGGAAAACACAGAAGCGATTGACGAGCTTTCAAAGCTTGTTGGCAAAGCGCCTATTTTTGCTATCTGCCTTGGTCATCAGCTTCTTGCGCTTGCTCTTGGAGGTAAGACGACAAAACTTAAATACGGCCACCGAGGAGTAAACCAACCTGTTAAAAATCTTGAAACGGGCAGAACCTTTATTTCTTCACAAAATCACGGTTATGCCGTTGTTAATGAAAGCGTTGAAGAAATCGGCGGAAAAATCAGCTACATTAACGCAAACGATGAAACCTGCGAGGGTGTTGACTATCCCGACAAAAACGCCTTTTCAGTTCAGTTCCATCCTGAAGCATGCTCGGGTCCGCTCGATACAAAATTCATTTTTGATAAATTCATAAATATGATGGGAGGTAAAGAATAATGCCTCTTAATAAAGACATAAAAAAGGTTCTCGTAATCGGTTCGGGTCCCATAGTTATAGGACAGGCTGCAGAGTTTGACTATGCAGGGGCACAAGCCTGCAGAGTGCTTAAGGACGAGGGTATCGAGGTTGTGCTTGTAAACTCAAATCCTGCTACGATAATGACCGACAAGGCGCTTGCCGACCATATATATCTTGAGCCTTTGAGCGAGGACACAATAAAAAGAATTATTGAAAAGGAAAGACCTGACTCAATCCTTTGCGGACTTGGAGGACAAACAGGTCTTACTCTTGGTATGCAGCTTGCGAAGGACGGCTATCTTGACAAGATGGGCGTAAAGCTTCTTGGCACAAACGCCGAAGCGATTGACAAGGCTGAGGACAGGCAGATGTTCAGAGATACAATGGTAAAACTCAATCAGCCTGTTGTACCAAGCGATATTGCAACTACTCTTGACGAGGCTGAAAAGATTGCCGAGGAAATCGGGTATCCGGTAATTATACGCCCCGCTTTTACTCTCGGCGGTGCAGGCGGCGGTGTTGCAAATAACAAAAACGAGCTTGATGTAATTGCTAAAAACGGCTTGATGCTTTCCCCTATCACGCAGGTACTTGTTGAAAAGTATATTGCAGGCTGGAAGGAAATCGAGTTTGAGGTTATGCGTGACAGCGTCGGAAACGTTATTGCCGTATGTTCTATGGAAAACTTCGACCCGGTCGGCGTTCATACAGGCGATAGTATTGTTATTGCGCCTGCGGTTACGCTTGCTGACAAGGAGCTTCAGATGCTTCGTTCGGCGTCGCTTGATATTATAACCGAGCTTGGTATAGAGGGCGGCTGTAACTGTCAGTTTGCGTTAAATCCGGAAAGCTTTGAATACTCGGTTATTGAGGTTAACCCAAGGGTTTCACGTTCTTCAGCACTTGCATCAAAGGCAACAGGCTACCCGATTGCAAAGGTTACTACCAAAATTGCGCTCGGCTACACTCTTGACGAAATTACAAACGACATTACAGGAAAGACCTGTGCCTGCTTTGAGCCTGCGCTTGACTATGTTGTTGTTAAACTTCCAAAATGGCCTTTTGACAAATTTGTCAACGCGTCCAGAAAGCTTGGAACACAGATGAAGGCTACGGGCGAG